>JBHICL010000067.1:0-10504 GCA_046759605.1 Alphaproteobacteria bacterium
TGTAGCCGTCCGGATCCTCGATGAACGCAATGACCGGGCCTCCGTGCTTCATCGGGCCGGGCGGTCTTGGGATCTTCACGTTTTCCTGGGCCAGCCGCTCGCAAGTCCCGTATATGTCCGGCACGCCGATCGCCAGGTGCCCCCACCCGTCGCCGAGCTCGTAGGGCTCCTCCTGCCCCCAGTTGTGAGTCAGCTCGATCACGGTGTTCTTGGCCTCGTCGCCGTAACCGATGAACGCCAACGTGAACTCGCCCGAGGGATAATCCTTGCGCCGGAGGAGCTTCATACCGAGAAGGCGCGTGTAGAAATCCAGGGTCTTGTCCAGATCCCTGACGCGTATCATCGTATGCAGCAGCCGGAATTTGCTCGTATCCAGCGCGGCCTGGCCGCCCGGAGCTGCGGTGGTGGTGGTCTCGGCCATGGTGCTCTCCCTCCTCACGTGATGCCGGCGACGAAGCCACGATACGGCTTCACGCCATAGATGTCGAAGCGCAGCATGTCGAGCCTTGCCAGGGGCAGGGACCGCAGCTGCTCCCTCGCTTCGGCCTCGCTGCCGGCCTCGATGACGACCACCGCGCCCTTTCCGTCGACGCGGCTGTAGATCTCGCGAAACTTCTCCTCCGCGTAAAGCTGCATCGCGCGGTTCGCTTCCGCGTCCAGATGCGGCGCGAAGTCCTCGGGTTTGTACTCCTCCTTGCGGTGGACGATCACGACAAATCTCATTCCGCTCTCCCAGGCCCTATTTGATCGGCGAGAAAGGCACCGGAACAAGCAGCTTGTTCTCCTGGTGTCTGAGGGCGCCCAGCTCGGCGTTCTTCCTGAGGAACTCGGTCCAGTCGGGATCCTGCAGCATCGCCGACCGGCGTTCCTCCCGGTCTCCGGCGCTGGCGAAGCGCCAAAGATGAACGACCTGGTTCAGGGTGCCGACCTCGGTCGCAAAGAAGCCGACCAGCCCACCCAGGTGCTTCTGCTGCACTGGCAGTCCGTCGTTCTGGTACAGCTCCAGCCACGCGGCCAGCTTGAGCGGATGGAAAGTGTAGGTTCTGTGGTCGATGATCACCTCTCCCCTCCCCGAGTTCCATTTTCAAACGGGCACGATACGATCGTTCTCGAGATCAACCAGGTGCATATTGCCCATGTCCGCGTGGAGGCGGATGAGCTGGCCGGGCCGCTTTGCAACATGGGGATCCCCATGCGCCGTAAAGACCTGGTCGTCGATCGAGCAGAACACCAGCATCACCGAGCCCGTGGGCTCGATCACATCGACGCTTGCCTCGAAGCTGGCGGCGTTCGGATGCTGCAGGGGTTCTTCCGTCACATGCTCTGGCCTCAGACCTATCTCCACCGATCGGCCAACGTAGCGACGATATGCCGTTGTGCGATCGCCGGGGATCGCCAGCCGCACGCCATGGGACAGCTCCGCCGCCAGGCCGTTGCCGGTCGCGTCCTCCACCAACCGGGTTCTGAGGAAGTTCATTCTCGGCGAGCCGATGAAGCCGGCGACGAATTTGGTGATCGGCTTCTCATAGACCGCCATGGGTGCGCCCATCTGGGCGATCTCGCCGTTGTTCATCACCACGATCCGGTCGGCCAGCGTCATGGCTTCGATCTGGTCGTGGGTCACGTAGATGACGGTCGTCTCCAGCCGCTGATGGATCCGCTTGATTTCCACCCGCATCTGCGACCGGAGAGCGGCATCGAGGTTGCTGAGCGGCTCGTCGAAGAGAAAAGCCCGCGGCCGGCGCACGATGGCGCGCCCCATGGCCACCCGTTGACGCTGACCCCCGGAAAGCTCACGCGGCTTGCGCTCCAGGAGCTCGGAGATGTTCAGCAACTCCGCCGCATGCCTGACCGCCTCCATGGCCTCCGCCCTCGGGCGTCGCTTCATCTTGAGGCTGAAGGCCATGTTCTGGGCCACCGTCATCTGCGGGTAGAGGGCGTAGCTTTGGAAGACCATGGCGATGTCGCGGGCCTTGGGCGGTAGCTCGTTCACGACCTCGCCGTCGAACCTGATCGTGCCGCTCGATATCTCTTCGAGCCCCGCGATCATCCTCAGCGTCGTGGTCTTTCCGCAGCCCGATGGTCCAACGAGAACGGCAAACTCTCCATCCTCGATCTCCAGGCTTACGTCCCGGACCGCCGGGACGCTGCCGAACCACTTGTTGACGTTTTCGAGCGAGACTTGCGCCATGCTTCGAGACCTGAACCTCGTCCCCTCCGTGGCTCATCCTTTTACCGCGCCGGCGCCCCACCCGGCGATGAGGTATCTTTGTATGTGAACGAAGACGATGATCACTGGAACGATGATCAACATGGACCCGGCCATGATCATCCCCCAGTCGATGACCGTCGCGTTGTAGAGGTCCGCCATCCCGACCGGCAAAGTCTTGAGCCGGTCGGATGTGATCAGAATCCGAACGAAGATGTAATCGTTCCAGGCAAGAATGAACGTGAATATTCCGGTCGCGATGACTCCCGGCATGGCCATTGGCATGAGCACGTAGACTACGGCCTGAAAGCGGCCTGCCCCGTCGGTGAGCGCCGCCTCCTCGAGATCGAGGGGGATGCTTTGGAAAAACGTTCTCAGCATCCAAAGACTGAACGGTAGCGAGAAAGCCGTGTAGGACAGGATCAACGCGAAGTGTGTGTTTGCGATCCCGAGAAATTTGACCGTCACAAAGAACGGAATGATGATCATGATCGGCGCGAACATATAGGTGAACAGCACCAGACCCGCGATCTTCTCCCTCCCGTAGAACCTGAAGCGCGTCAGACTGTACGCCCCGGGTGTGGCGATAAATAGATTCAGGAAGACTGTCGCCAGCGCTACGAACACGCTGTTCTTGAAATACACGAGAAATCGCGTTTGCTCGAACAGCTGAACGTGATTTCCCAGGGTGAACTGCTTGGGAACCAGATACGGTGGATAGGCGAATATTTCAGTGGGAGCCTTGAAGGACGTGGTGAGCATCCATACGAACGGGAACGCCGTGACGAGCAGCAGCGCCGTTACCGAGATCCATATGACGAGAGCGCGCGCCGAGATCAGGGTTCTCGTCCTGGTCACAGCTGCTCCTCCCTCCTGAAAAAGTAGAAATACACGACCGTGGCCGCGACCAGGATGCCGAACATGATGATCGCGATCGAGGATCCCAGGCCTGCCTGGTAGAAGTTGAAGGTTCGCATGTACGCGTAGATCGGCAGGGTTCGGATGTACCTCTCGGCCCCGCCGCCCTGGGTTATGAGCCAAACCGTGTCGAATTTCGTGAACATCCATATGCTTCTGAGCAGGATGACCACAAACAGCACGTTTCGCAGTTGCGGCAACGTGACGTAGATGAACCGGCCGACGGCGCCCGCTCCGTCGACCTTTGCGGCCTCGTAGAGTTCCGGTGGGATTGTCTGCAATCGAGCAAGAACACCCAGAACAACGAATGGAAAGAACTGCCAGACACTGATAAGAATCAAGGAAATCATTATAAAATCTTTTCCCATCCAGCTTATCGGCTCATCGATAAGCCTCAGGGACTGCAGCACATAATTAATGAGACCGAACTGGTTGTTAAGAAGCCACTTCCAAACGATGACGGCGACGACGGTTGGAATCATATAGGGAAAAAGAACGACGCCCCGAACGACGTTCCTCCCGCGAAAAGCTTCGTTCAGGACCAGGGCCGTGGCGACGCCCAGCACTATTTGCAGGATGATCGTGCTGAACGAGTAAACGGTTCCGCGCCAAAGGCTTGCCCAGAACTCAGAGTCGCTCATCAGGTACGCGTAGTTGCCGAGACCGATGAAGCTCTGTTGCGGAAAGAAGGAGTGCTTATTGTAGAAGCTGATCCAGATGCCGTAGAACACGGGGTACAGGGTCAAGGCGCACAACAGCAAAATGGCGGGCGTTATCAGCAGGAATCCCGTCGTGTGCGGCCGAATTCTCATGAAGCGCGTCCGGGATGGAGAAAAGGAAGGCGCCAGTACTCTCGCGGAACCCTGGCGCCTTTACTGGACTCACTCATTCTACCACTTTGCGAAACCTTTCGACTTGACGAGCTCCTCGGCCCTCTCCTGCGCCCGAGCCGCCGCTTCCTCGGGCGAAACGTCCTCGAGCGTGACCTCCATGACCATGTCTTTCAGTATTCCGGAGCCCAGGACATCCATGAGGAACGGCTTGGTGTCCATGTCTTCCCAGTCCACCACCATGGTGGGCTTCACCAGGTCGTTGTCCAGGTAGAACTCCTGCACGGCCAGCCAGCCGCCCCAACGTTGAATCATCGGTGTTTGTTGATAGTCGGCGTTCTGCCGGAGGGACTTCGTTATCGGGAAGAAATGGATCGGCACGGACTGTATGTACTCGAGATAGTTCTCGTCCTCATAAAAGAACTTGAGGAACTCCTTCGCCTCCTCGGGATTCTCCGAATCCTTGAACAACATCCAGGGCTCTTCGTCCACCTGGGCGGCCGGCCCGGCGCCGCTCGGCCCCCGGGGCTTGATCCAGACGTCATAGAAGTCCGTGCTCTGCATATCGGCGGGGGCGTTCTGCTCGATAAGCGAAGCACCTCGTCCGTAACCCTGGAACATCATGGCCGCCTTGCCGCCATACATGTTGGCGAAGGTCTCGCGGTAGCCGTGACCCTCCCAGCCGGGCGGCATGTACGCGGTGAGAGCCTTGATGAACTCCAGGGTCTCGATCATCTGGCTCTCGGTGAAGCGCGGTCGGTTCTGGGCGTCGAAAAGTCCTCCGCCGTTCGCTTTGATCAGCTCCGTCAGCAGGATGTTGATGAACAGGTTGTCGCCCGGGATGGTCATGCCATAGATGTCTGGCTGCCCGTCTCCATTCGTGTCCAGGGTCAGCTTCTCGGCGACCGCGAGAAGGTCGTCCCAGGTCTCCGGAGCGGACACGCCCACCTCCTGGGCGAGATCCTTCCGATAGATCAGAAGCGACGTTCCGGCGGCGTGGACCAGGCCGTAATAGCTGTCGCCGGATCGGCAGACCTGCTTGATCTGGTCCCAGATGTTCTCCTCGCCGATCGCCTGTACAACGTCATCGAGCGGCGACAACATTCCTTGTGCCTGCAGCGCCGCGCAGGTGACCGGCTGGCCATGGGACAGCTCCGGCGGGGACCCGGCGGCGAGCGCCGCCAGGATCTTGGACTCCAGGTCGCCCCAGGCCAACGCTTCCGCTTCCACCTTGATGCCGGGGTGCGCGGCTTCGAACCGCTGGACGATGTTGGCGATGGCCTCCCGCGACTGCGGGTTGGTCTCGGTGTGCCAGACGCGGACGACTTTGTCCTGGGCATTGGCGTCGAGGGGCGCGAGGAACAACACACCGGCCGTGACCAGCAGTGCCGCCGCGCCAAGTAGATACGCGTTGCGTCTCATTCCGTGAATCCTCCCTCTCACGCGCATTGGGTGCGCATAGCCCAATGCGATGGCGGTCCCCACCAGCCGGCTGTAGCGGTTTTGTCGGACCTGTCCCTAATCTGCGCCTACTGGTGGCCGCCGTTGGACCAGGTACATGAGCGCGAACCGACGGTCGTCGTGCGCTATGGCGCGCTTTTCACTGGTCGGTTCGAGAACCCTTCCCGACGACCGCTCCGGCGGTCAGGCCGGGACTTGAGCTTACCTAGGGCAGTCCGCTCTTCCGGCTTGATTAACGCATAAGTGCGCAAGCGAAACAAGTTACGGCGCCAGGGCGTCGAGGCCCATCTGCCAGAAGTCGATCTCCAGCCGGGTCGCCTGGGTGAAGGTGCGGGCGAGGACGTCGAAGCGGCCGCCGCCGGCCCGCGCTCGCCACAGCCGGTCCAGGGCCGCCACGTGGTCGCGGGCGACGGTCTGGTATTCCTCGCCGGCGTACGTCTCGATCCATTCCGCGTACGGATTGCCCGCCCGTACGGTCTCCGGATCGCCGGCCAGGCGCGCGCCGATCTCGGCGTAGCCGACGACGCACGGTGCGAGCGCCGTATAGAGGTCCAGAAGGTCGCCGCGCTGGCCGGCCTCGAGCACGTAGCGGGTGTAAGCGAGGGTCGCCGATGCTTCCGGTAGCGCCGCCATCCCCTCCTCGTCGAGGCCCCAGCCGGCGCAATACTTCACGTGGAGCCCCATCTCCACGTCCAGGATCGCCGACATGCCGGCCGCGGCGTCGCGCATTTCCCGGAGCCCGTCCGCCTTGTAGGCCGCGAGCGCGTAGGCGCGCGCGAGGTGCACGAGAAAGAGATAATCCTGGCCGAGGTAGTGACGGAAAGAGGGCTCGGGCAACGAGGCGGTCGCCAGCCCGCGCACGAAGTCGTGCTCCACGTATCGGCGCCACGTTGCGCCGGCGGCCTCGCGCAGGCGGGCGAACAGGCTTTCAGGCGGCGCGAGCTCGCTCGGACCGGGGTCCGGCACGGCTATTCCAGCAGCATGTTGCGGACGCCGTCGGGGAGACGCACCGTGAGCCCATCGAGCTCCTCGGTGATGACGATCTGGCAGCCCAGGCGCGAGGTACGGGTGAGCCCAAAGGCGAGGTCGAGCATGTCCTCCTCGTCCTCGCTGGGGTCGTTGAGGCGGTCGAACCACTCGGCCTCCACGATGACGTGACAGGTCGAGCACGCAAGCGACCCCTCGCACGCGCCTTCGATGTCGATGTCGTTGCGGTGGGCGATCTCGAGAACGGAGAGGCCCACGGGGGCGTCGACCTCGCGCCGCGTGCCGTCCCGCTCGATGAACACCATGGTCGGCATACTGGAGACCCTCAGACGTGGATCCTGGCGAGCCTCAGACGTGGAACGACTCGCCACACCCGCAGCGGCCTTTTTCATTCGGGTTGCTGAACGTGAAGCCCGATTGAAACTTGTCCTCGTGATAGTCCATTTCGGACCCGACGAGGAACATGGTCGCTGCCGGATCGATGAAAACCCGGACCCCCTTGTCCTCGATGACCTCCTCGTACTCGCGCCTCTCCTCCGCGTATTCGACCACATAGCTGAGACCGGAGCAGCCGCGCGCCCGGATGCCCACGCGCAGGCCCAGGACCGGGCGCTCAGCCCGCTCGACCAGCTCTTTCACCCGGCCGGCCGCCGCGTCGGTCAGGGTGATCAGCCCCCCCGGCATCGCTCCATCCTATCGACCATGGGTCTTATTTCGGTCAAAACATGTCCAGGGCAACCCTGGCCTCTTCCGACATCCGTTCCGTGGTCCACGGCGGCTCCCATACCAGCCGCACCTCGACCTCGCCAACGCCTTCCGCGGCGGCCACCGCGTCGGCCACCTGTTGCGGAATGATGCCGGCGACCGGGCACGCCGGCGCCGTCAGCGTCATCTCGATCGAGACGGAGCCCTCGGCGCCGATCTTCAGAGCGTAAATTAGGCCCAAATCGTAAATATTCACGGGTATTTCGGGGTCGTGCACCGTTCTGAGGGCGGCTATGACCGCCTCCTCGTCGGCGACCGCGGTCCCTGGCGGCAACGGCGCCCCCGCCCTCGCCGTAATCTCCTCGCCCGGCGCCGGGCCCGGCATGAAGTCCTGTAACGTGGGCTGCTCGTCGGCCATGGCCCTTCCTATTCCGTGCTGACCTCGGTGGCCTCGCCGCCGAGCGCCGCCCTCATGGTATGCCAGGGCAGCGTCGCGCACTTCACCCGCACGGGGTACTCGCGGACGCCCGAAAGGACGCGGAGCTTCTCCATCTCGGGGGTTCCGTCCCCGACATCATCCTCGCCCGTGCACATCTTGTGAAACTCTTCGAACAACAGGCACGCCTCGGCCTCGGATTTGCCACGGAGGACTTCGGTCATCATCGACGCCGACGCTATCGAGATGGCGCAGCCCCTGCCCTCAAAAGCCGCATCTTCCACAACGCCTTGCGGGTTTACTTTCAGGTAAACGTTTAGCTGATCCCCGCACAGGGGATTGTTGCCCCTTGCCGTGCGGGTGGCGTCGTCGGGATGGCGGTGATTACGCGGGCTGCGGCCGTGGTCGAGGATGACCTCCTGATAGAGCTCCCGCAGATCGTCGAACATCAGGCGAAGAACTCCCGCGCCTGCTCCAGCGCCGAGGCCAGCGTATCTATGTCCTCCCGCGTGTTGTAAAGCCCCAGGGATGCCCGTGTCGTGGCCGTCACGCCCATGCGCGCCATCAGCGGCTGGGCGCAGTGATGTCCCGCGCGCACCGCGACGCCGGCACGGTCCACCACGGTGGCGATGTCGTGGGGGTGGGCGCAATCGAGGGTGAACGATATGACCCCGGCCTTGCCCGGCGCGGTGCCGAACACGCGCAGCCCCGGGATGGCCGAAAGCCGCTGGGTGGCGTGGTTGAGCACCGCGCGTTCGTGCTCGACGATACGGTCGAACCCGATGGCCGTGACGTAGTCGACCGCGGCGCCCAGCGCGATAGCCTGGGCGATGGCCGGCGTTCCGGCCTCGAACTTGTGCGGCAGTGGCGCCCAGGTGGTCTTGTCGAAGGTCACGCTGCTGATCATCTCGCCGCCGCCCATGTACGGGGGCATCTCCGCAAGCAGCTCCTCGCGGGCATACAGGACGCCGATGCCCGACGGCCCATAGAGCTTGTGGCCGGTGAACGCGTAGAAATCGCAGTCGAGCTCGCGGACGTCGACGGTGAAGTGCGTCACGGCCTGGCAGCCGTCCACGAGGACCTTGGCGCCGGCGTCGTGCGCGTGCTTCACGATCTCCCTTATCGGCAGGATCGTTCCCAGCACGTTGGACATGTGGCTGATCGCCACCAGCCTGGTCCGCGGACCGAGGAGCTTCAGGTATTGCTCCGGCAGGAACTCGCCCTCGTCGCCGATCGGCGCCACGCGCAGCACGATACCTCGTTCGTCTCTGAGGAGCTGCCAGGGCACGATGTTCGAGTGGTGCTCGAGCTCGGAGATGATGACTTCGTCGCCGGGCTCGAGGAAGTTGCGGCCGAAGCTGGCCGCCACGAGGTTGATCGACTCCGTAGCGTTGCGCGTGAACACGATCTCGCGCGTGGTGCCGGCGTTGATGAACCTTCGAACCGTCTCGCGCGCCGCCTCGTAGCGGTCGGTCGCCCGTTCGCTCAGGTAGTACAGGCCCCTGTGGACGTTCGCGTACTCTTCCTCGTAGACCTGCCGCTCGCAGTCGATCACCTGCCGCGGCTTCTGCGCCGAGGCGGCCGTGTCGAGAAACACCAGCGGCTTGCCATGGATCTCCCGCGACAGGATCGGGAAGTCCTGCCGGATGCGGGCGACGTCGTAGGTCGCCGCCATCTCGCGGTCTGCCCTTGCTTCCACGTTCATCACGCCCGCTGTGCCTGTCATGTCTCCCTCGACGTCACGAGTCCGGCCTCGCCGGCCCGGTCCAGCAGTTCGCCCACCACCGTTCCGAACGCCTCCCTGATCGCCGTGGACGGGATCCCGTCGACGACCTCGCCGACGAACGCCTCGATCAGCATCCGGCGCGCCTCATCCGGTTCGATGCCGCGCGAGCGCAGGTAGAAGATCGCGTCCTCATCGAGCGCGCCGGTCGCCGCGCCGTGGCTGCATTTCACGTCGTCGGCATAGATTTCCAGCTCCGGCTTGGTGTCGATCTCGGCCCTGGGCGAGAGCAGGAGGCCGCGGCTCAGCTGATGGCCGTCGGTCTTCTGCGCCTGTGGGCGCACCAATATCTTGCCCTGGAAGACGCCGCGCGCTTCGCCGTCGAGCACGCCCTTGAAGGTCTGGCGCGAGCGGCTACCGGGCGCGGCGTGGTCCACGAGGGTGACGTTGTCGACGAGCTGGCGGCCGGACGCCATGTAAATGCCGCCGAGCCGGCAATCGGCGCCCTGGCCGACGATGGCCACACGCACCTCGTCACGCCCCAGCGCGCCCCCGGCCTGCAGGGCCAGGCCGTCGTAGCGGCTCGCCTCGGCGAGGCGGACCACCGTCGCCGCGATATGGGTCGCCGCCGCGCCTTCGCGCTGCAGCCTGTAGTGGCTGAGGCTGGCCCAGGGACCAAGGTCGATCTCGGTCACGGCGTTGGAGAAGTACGGCCCGGCGTCGAGCCCCACGTGGCTCTCGATCAGCGTGGCCTCCGCCCCCGCGCCCAACAGGATCAGGTGGCGCGGCTGAAAGACAGTGGACTCGTCCGCCCCAACACCCAGAGACACGACGTGTAGCGGGCGCTCGAGACGGACGCCGTCGGCCACACGCAGCACCAGCCCATCGCTCAGAAAAGCGGTATTGAGCGCCGCGAGCGGCATTCCGTCCAGCTCGGCGATCCGGCCGAGGTACGGCTCGAGGGCCCGGGCGTCCCGCGCGAGCGCATCGGCCAGACCGAAGACCTCCACCCCGGCGGGCAGCTTGGTCCGGGATGACAGTTGCGGCTCGAACCGGCCCTGGACGAACGCGATCCGGTGCGCGTCGATCGGTAGCGCGGCGGGAGGTATCGCACCCACCGCCGGCCGGTGCCGACCGACGGCGGGCCGGAACCCCGCCTCGACCAGGTGGTTCAGGTTGGTGTAGCGCCACGCCTCGACGCGTCGCGTCGGCAGCCCGGAGGCCTGATAGTGGGC
>JBHICL010000068.1:0-10492 GCA_046759605.1 Alphaproteobacteria bacterium
GTGACACCCGATCCGTGGGTGTTACAAGCCTAAGGGAGGGAGCAAGATGAAACGACATGCAACGTATGCGGCTGCAGTCGTTGGACTTTTAGCCCTTGTGGGGAGCGGACCGATTCAAGCACAGGAGTCGCTCACCATCGTTTCTTATGGCGGCGCTTATCAGGACAGTCAGCGCGAGGCCTTCTTCAAGCCGTTCAGCGAGGAGTCCGAAGTCGCCATCAATGAGGTCAGTTGGTCCGGCGAAGTGGCAAAGATCCGTGCGATGGTCGAGACGGGCAATGTCGAATGGGACGTCATCGACGTGGAGAAGGCGGAATTTACTTTCCTTTGCGAGGAAGGCCTTCTGGAAGAGATCGACTACGAGGCGCTTGGCGGGCAGGACCGGTTCTACGAGGACGCTGTCAGCCCCTGTGGCGTTGGCGCCATCTTTTGGGGGACGATCTGGGCCTACGACAAGGATGTTGTGAATAATCCACCCAAGACTTGGGCGGAGTTCTGGGATGTTGAGAAGTTCCCGGGGCCACGAGCGTTGCGGCGTAGTCCGAAGAGTACGCTCGAGTTCGCCTTGATGGCCGACGGCGTGCCGGTCGATGAGGTTTACGATGTCCTTAGTACCGATGAGGGGGTCGAGCGGGCGTTCAGTAAACTGGACGAGATCAAGCCGCACATCAAGGTTTGGTGGACCGCGGGCGCTCAGCCGCCGCAGCTCCTGACCGATGGCGAGGTCACCTACACGACGGCATACAACGGCCGCATCTATAACGCCATCGTAAAGGAAGGAAAGAACTTCGAGATGATGTGGGACCAGCATCTGGCCGAGCTGGATTACTGGGCGATCCCCAAGGGCACACCGAAGAAAGACCTGGCAATGGAGTTCCTTGCTTTTGCAACGAGCGCCGAGCGCCAGGGGGATCAGACGAACTATATCAACTACAGTCCCACGGCGAAGGATGCGAGCCCTTTCATCAATTCTGCGGTCCTTCCGTACCTGCCGACGGCTCCGGAGAATTTCAAGAACGCGCTCGTCGTGGACATCGAGTTCTGGATCGAGAACCTGGAGGTGCTCACAGAGGACTTCGAGGCCTGGCTTGCAAGGTAACTCGCGTGTTGGGGCCGACGTTGAGCGCTGTCGGCCCCACCTTCATTGCCTGAGCCTGGGCGAATAACGTTAGGCGGCGGAATGTCCGAGCCGCATTTCTGACGCGGGAGGGACTGCTTTGGCGGTCGAGGCTGTAGGCGTTTCGACGGAATTCGAGGGGCGGGCCCTTAGACGCCAGTTCGAAAGGGCTGAGCGACGGGCGCGCTGGCGCGCCTTCGGCCTGGTTGCGCCGCTCGTCGCATTCCTGGCTGGCATGTTCGTGCTGCCCATCGGCTACATGCTCTTTTTTGCGATTTCCAATCCCAATGTACGCGATGGCCTGCCTGACTTCTATGTGGCTCTGCAACAGGATGCCGCGGCGGTGCCGGGCGAGGCTGTCTATCGCGCGCTCGCCCGAGACATGGCCGCGGCGCAGAAAGAGCGTTTACTTGGCCGCGCGATAAAGCCCTTCCGCCAGCAAGACCGAGCGGTGTGGCGTCTTTTCAACCGGACCGCGAAGAAATTGCCTGAGGAGGAGCCGGCCTCCATGAAGAGCTGGTTCCTTGAGTTCAAAAGCGAGTGGGGGGAGCCGGAAGTCTGGACCGTTATCCGGCGCGTGAGCCAGCCATACACGCTCTATTATTTCATAAACTCGCTTGACCTCTCGCAAGAGCCGGACGGGGGAGTCGGACTGAAGCCTGAGGACAAGCGCGTCTATGTCTACGTTCTTCGCAACACCTTCGAAATCAGCTTTTGGGTGACGGTTTTCACGCTCCTGCTCGGTTATCCCGTCGCCTACGTGCTTTCCCATATGAAGGAGAGGCACGCGAACTTGGCCATGATCCTCGTGCTTTTCCCGTTCTGGACGTCGCTCTTGGTACGCACCTACGCGTGGATCATAATTCTGCAAACCAAAGGGCCGGTAAATCAACTGCTCACCGGCGCGGAACTCGTGCCCGAGCCGTTGACGCTCGTCCACAACCGGCTCGGCGTCTACATCGCGATGACGCACATCCTTTTGCCTTTCATGCTGCTTCCCATCTTCAGCGTGATGAAGGGTATCCCACCGGCCTACATGAAGGCGGCGGCCAACTTGGGCGCCAACCCCTTCCAGGCATTCACCAGGGTTTATCTGCCGCAAACTTTGCCGGGTGTGGGTGCTGGGTGTCTTTTGGTCTTCATCCTCTCCCTCGGCTATTACATAACGCCTGCGCTGGTGGGTGGGCCCGAGGACACGATGATCAGCATGATGATCGCCACAAACGTCAACTGGGTCCTGAATTGGGGCATGGCGGGGGCCTTGGGTACGATCCTTCTACTCGCTACGCTCGTTGTGTTCCTGCTGTACAACCGTTTCCTCGGGCTCGAGAAGGTGAGGCTGAGTTAGCCATGGCGGTGCCTACTTACGCGTCCGTTTGGGAGAAGCTTTGGTACTACGCGCTGCGCGTCTTCTGCGTGCTCGTCTTCATTTTTCTCGTGGCGCCGGTGTTCGTCGTCTGGCCGATGTCGTTCAGCTCGGCCCAGTTCCTCGAATTTCCACCGCCCGGCTGGTCCGTCCAGTGGTACGAAACGTACTTCCACGATCTCGACTGGTTGGCGGCGACGCGAAGCAGCTTCCTCGTCGCACTGGCGACGACGCTATGCGCCACCGTAATTGGCACACTCGCCTCGATGGGCTTGGTGAGAGGGCGCTTCCGGGGCAAGAGTGTCTTGATCGCGTTTCTCATCTCGCCGATGGTCATTCCCCTCATCATCACCGCGACCGGCCTCTACTTCATGTACGGCCAGCTCGGCTGGGTAGAGACCTTCCATGGCATGGTCATCGCCCACACCGTGCTCGCCACGCCCTTCGTTGTCGTGGTGGTCTCGGCGACCCTTCACGGTTTTGACACGACGCTCGAACGCGCCGCGGCAAGCCTCGGGGCTTCGCCCATCAAAGCTTTCTTCAGGGTGACCCTTCCGATCATTGCCCCAGGGATCGTTACCGGTGCGCTGTTTGCCTTCATAACCTCTTTCGACGAGGTCGTGGTCGCCTTGTTCCTTTCGGGGATCGAGTGGCGCACTATCCCTGTGAAGATGTTCGAAGGCATTCGCTACGAGATAAACCCCACAATCACGGCCGTGGCGACCATGGTGATCTTCATAGCGGTCTTCGTGTTGACCACGGCCGAACTCTTGCGCCGGAGGAGCGAACGGCTCAGGGGAATCAAGTCATAGTCCCCGAGCGGTCGTCCGGTTTACGCCAGGTCGATGACAATGTTTCCGGACGGGTCCAGTCCCGCTCGGGCGCCAGGCGGGACGACGCACGTGGCATCGTACTCCTCGACGATGCACGGTCCCCGCTGGGGCGACCTCAGATCGTTGCGTGCGAGGACGAGCGTTTCGAGCCAGCCGGTCCCGGGGCCGAAGTAGGCCTGACGCGACCTCACGGTTCCCGAACCATCGCTCTCGCTTGGGATTCCAGTCGGTCTCCGGGCTCGGTCGGGCATGCCTCGTCCCACGACCTGCATGTTGACCAGCTCGACCGGCTCGTCGGCGCCCGCACGATGGCCGTATGTGCGCTCGTGCTCTTGTCCGAACGCCTCTTCCAGCGCGGCCAGGCTCCGCTCATCCAGCGGTCCCTCGGAGACGGGCACGGTCAGCTCGTGAGTCTGGCCCTGATAGTGGAGACTGGCCGTGCGCCGGAGGTGCACTTGCTCGCCGGTGAGACCATCGGTGGCGAGCTGTTCCAGCGCCTCGGTTTCCATCTGGCCCCAGAGCTCGTTCAGCTGTCGCAGATCCACTTCGCGTAGAAGGGTTCGAAACGTGCGCGTGTAATAATGCTCCACGTCCGCGTAAAGCAGGCCGAACGAGGAGAACAGCCCGGGTGACGGCGGGACGACGACTTGCCGCATGGAAAGCTCCCGCGCCATGCTGGCACCGAATATCGGTCCGCTTCCGCCGAAAGCGAACAACCCGTACTCCCGTGGGTCCCGGCCGCGTTCGCTCGAGACCGCCTTGATGGCCCGGATCATGTTCGAGGCAGCGATTTGATGCGCGCCGTAGGCGGCTTCAGCGAGGGAGAGGTCGAGGACGCGCGCAATCTTTTCCTCGAACACCGCGGTGGCTTTCTCGGCATTCAGTTTCACGGCGCCGCCGACCAGGTGGTCGGGATTGATGTAGCCGAGAAGGACGTTGGCATCGGTAACTGTCGGCTCCTCGCCGCCGAGGTCGTAGCAGAGCGGACCGGGCACCGCGCCGGCGCTGTGTGGACCAATTCTCATCGAGCCGCCGGCGTCGATCCACACGATGGATCCGCCGCCGGCCCCGACCTCCGCCAAATCAATGGCGGGCACCTTCAACAGGTACCCCGCGCCCGTGAGGAGGCGGGATCCGATCATGATGCCGCCGCCCACCTGAAAGTCGCTGCAACGGGTCACCTCGCCGCGTTCCACCAGTGAGGCCTTGGCCGTCGTGCCGCCCATGTCGAAGCTGATGACGTTGGGGAGTCCAATGGCCTTGGCAATGGCTTGCGCTCCGATCACGCCTCCCGCCGGGCCGGATTCGATGATGTGCACAGGCAACCTGGCCGCCGCTTCCGCCGGCATCAGCCCACCATTGGACTGCATCAACAGCATCTGAGCCGTAACACCGGCCGCATCCAGATCTCGACGGAGAGAGGCGAGATAACGGGCGACGATCGGCATCACGTAGGCGTTGATAACCGTCGTCGATGTCCGCTCATACTCCCTGATCTCCGGCAGCACCTCGAAGCTGATGCAGCACGGCAGATTGGGAGCCTTGCGCTTCACGATTTCCCTGATCTGATGCTCATGAGCCGGATTGGCGAAGGAATTCAGGAGACACACGGCGATCGCCTTCACACCCTCCGCAAGCAGCTTGTCGACGGCCCGCTCGGCATCCGCCGGATCGAGCACCTTCTCGATCGTTCCTCGGGTATCGATGCGTTCGTCCACGACGACGCGAAGATACCGTTCGACGAGGGGTGCGGGCTTCTCCCAGGTGATGTCGTACAACCTCGGCATCCGGAGATTTCGGATTTCCAGGATGTCGCGAAATCCCTTGGTCGTAATCAGCCCGGTTCTTGCGCCCTTCAGCTCGAGAATGGCGTTCGCGGCGACCGTGGTCCCGTGGAGGATCTCTTCCACATCCGCGCCGGCGAGTCCCGTTTCCCGGAAGATGTCCCCGATGCCGTCGATGATCGCTTGCGCGTAGTCGTCCACGGTGGAGGACACCTTCCTGGTGAGAATCCTGCCGTCCGACCCGAGAAAGACGATGTCGGTGAATGTCCCGCCGATATCCACGCCAACGCGGAAGGTCGCCGTCATACCCCGCCCTTTCTCCACCGGCGATCAGCGACGGCGGCTTGGTGGCGTGCTTATCGGGCGTTCTGCTGTTCGACGCGGTCGGCAGCTCCCTCGCGCAGCACCTTCGGAACCTCGGTCCAATTGCGCGTCGCCCGTATATCCGCCCGCAAGTCCTTCGTCGCCCTCTCGTCGACCATCCAGTTTTCGAGATCGATAACCACACCGTATTCGTTACGTGCCGCTTGCGGACTGACGAACTCGTTGCGGACGTCCTTCAGCACCCGCAACGGATCGCGGTCCAACGGATCGCCCCATCCCCCACCACCCGCCAGCTCGTGTCGGAAGACGTCGCCGCGTTTGATGTTCATCGTCAGCTTCGACGGTAGCAGGCGGTTTTCATTGTCCGGGTTGAGGAAGTTCCATGAGGCTTTTCCCGGCTGTCCTCCGTACAGACCATACGGCCGGTATCGCCGGCGATCGGAGCGCACCTGGAGGATCGCTTCCTCTTCACGGAAGCGATAGTCGCGGCGGAAAGACGCTCCACCCCGAAACTTGCCCGGGCCCGCCTTGTCGGTCACGAACTCGTAGGCGAGCAGCTCGATCGGATGCTCCGCCTCTGTTACCTCCACCGACTGCGAGGCCATGTTGATGAGCAGGTTCGTATTGCCGTCCAGGCCGTCGCTCCACGGCCGTCCACCCCAAGCCCCGGTCGTGAAATCCACGTAGATGAAGGGTCTTCGCTCGGTGTCGTAGCCGCCGATGGTTATGCCCGTGTTTCCGCCATCAGAGGCCGCGAAAACCTTGTCCGGCAACATCATGGCGACCGCTCCAAAGGCGCAGTCGAGCATACGGAAGCCGGTCAAACCTCTGGCCGCGCACGCCGCCGGCAGCACACAGTTGGTAATGGTGCCAGGGGGTGCGATGACCTCGATCGGTCGGAACGCCCCCTCGTTGTTCGGGATGTCGTTCGGCAGCACGGACTTGATGGCCGTGTAGGTGACCGCTTTGGTCCAGGAAAGGGTTCCGTTGATCGCACCCTTCACCTGCGGCGAGCTGCCGGTCCAATCACCGATGATGCCGTCGCCCTTCTTCGTCAAAGTGAAAAAGAGTCGGATCGGCTTGTCGAGATCGATGCCGTCATCGTCGATCCAGTCCTCGAAGCTGAACTCTCCGTCGGGCAGCTCGCGGATGGCCGCCCGCGTGAGCCGCTCCGCGTAATCGATCACTTCCTGCATATAGATTTCGGCCGTATCGGCACCGTAGCGCTCCACGAGCTCCAGGAATTGCTGCTCGGCGATGTGACAAGCCGAAAGCTGTGCGCGGAGATCGCCGAAGACTTTCACCGGCACGCGCACGTTTTTCTCGATCAGCGAAAACAGCGTCGCGTTCAGCCTGCCGCGCTCGTACATCTTCAGCGGCGGTATGCGGAGGCCCTCCTGGTAGATCTCGGTCGAGTCCGAGGCGTTGGAGCCCGGTACGCGCCCGCCCACGTCGGTGTGATGGCAGACTGTCGCGGCGAAGGCCAGCCGCTTTCCTTCCACGTGGATCGGCTTGAAGACGAAAATGTCGGGCAGGTGCATGCCCCCATCGAACGGATCGTTCATGATGAAAATATCGTCGGGAGCGATGTCATCCGCAAAGTGGCGCAGGACGGCTTCGAGGGCGGTGGGGATGGATCCGAGATGCCCCGGCAACGTAAGCCCTTGGGCGACCAGCCGTCCCTGGCCGTCGGCGAACGCGGTGGAGAAATCCATGTTGTCCTTGAGTACGCCGGAATAGGTGGTGCGCGTAACGGTCAGCGCCATCTCGTCGGCGATCGAGAAGATCGAGTTCTTGAACAGCTCGAACGCGAAAGGATCGCTCATCTTCCCCATTCTCACCTTCCCTACGCCCTCGGCTTTCTTGGGCGAAAGCGTCTACTCTATCGCAAAGTGCGCTCTCATCGGTACCGGCGTCATTCTCGGTCGAGCTACTCTACTCTATTCCGGCCACGTGGTTTTGCTATCTTCAGGGATGGCTGGTGTGAGAGGAGCCCCGCGTGCGTGTGATCGACGCCATTGCTGAAATTCTGAAGCGCGAAGGTATCGAGTACCTGAGCTGCTTCCCGACAACCGAGTTGATCGAGGCTGCGTCCGCCCTTGACATCCGACCGATCGTCTGTCGCCAGGAACGGGTTGGCGTGGGTATCGCCGACGGGTTCTCACGCGTTCGCAACGGCCGTCCGCCCGGCGTATTCGCGATGCAGTTTGGGCCCGGTGCCGAGAACGCCTTCCCGGGAGTCTCGACGGCATTCTCGGATTCAACGCCTCTTCTGCTTCTGCCCCTTGGTCATCCGCGCGAGCGCGATCGGGTTTTCCCTATGTTCAGCTCCGTACAAGCATTCGAGCCGGTCACGAAGTCGGTCGAGCAGATCAACGTGCCGGAGCGTGTCGTCGACGCCATGCGCAGGGCGTTCGCGCTCCTGAAAACGGGTCGCCCGGGGCCCGTGATGGTGGAGGTTCCCCTCGACGTGGCAACGGCGGAGGTCGACCAGACCTCGATCGAGGGCTATGAGGCGGTGAAGGCCGCCCGCGCGCAGGCCGATCCCGCGGACGTCGAGCGTGCGGCGCGGACGCTGTTCGCCGCAGAACACCCGATCATCATCGCTGGCGCCGGGGTCCTCTACGCGGAGGCCTCGGCCGAGCTTCGAGAGCTGGCCGAGCTGCTCCAGGTCCCCGTGATGACCACTATGGAGGGAAAGAGCGCCATCTCGGAGAAGCGTCACCCACTGGCGCTGGGCAGCGGCTCGGGCGTTATGAGCGGACCCGTTCACCACTTCCTCGAAAAAGCCGACGTGGTGTTCGCTATCGGATCGAGCATGACACGGCACGCAATGGTCACGCCCGTTCCACCGGGCAAGACAGTGATCCAGGCGACCAACGATCCCATTGACCTGCACAAGAGCCGGTACGTGCACTACCCAGTCCTAGGCGATGCAAAGCTCGTGCTGCGTCAGTTCATCGACTGCTGCGGCGACTTGCTGGGCGGGAAGCCTCGAAAAGAAAGGGCCGGAGTCACCAACGAGATCGCGCAATTGCGCAAAGTCTGGCTCGCTGAGTGGATGCCGAAGCTCACCTCCGGCGAAGTGCCAATCAACCCGTATCGGGTGATCTGGGAATTCATGCGAAACATCGACCCCTCCGAGGCCATCGTCACCCACGACGCCGGCAACCCGCGTTATGAGATCATGCCGTTCTACCAGTCGGACGGGCCGCGAACCTACCTGGGGTGGGGTAAGTCGCACCAGCTAGGGACGGGCCTCGGCCTTGCCATCGGCGCCAAGCTGGCTGCGCCGGACAAGCTCTGTGTGAACTTCATGGGCGATTCCGCGTTCGGTATGACGGGGCTCGATTTTGAAACCGCGGTGCGCGCGAATCTGCCGATCTGCACGATTGTGCTCAAGAACTCCACCATGGCGGTGGAGAGGGACAAGATGCAGCTTTCCCATGCCAAATACCGGACACGGGACGTGGGCGGTGACTACGCCGACATAGGGCGCGCGCTCGGCGGATGGGCGGAACGCGTCGAGGATCCCGAGGAAGTGGCGCCGGCGATTGTTCGGGCGCGCCGTGCGACCGAGGAGGGTAAAGTGGGTTTGCTCGAGTTCATTACGAGCGAAGAACCGAGCTACTCGTATCTTCGACCCTTTGGATAGCCCGAGGTTTCGGCCGTCCCGAGCCATGAAGCCGCCCGGAAATCCCATGGAGATCCTCGCTTCCCGGGTGAGCAGGACGGAATTCTCGGATCTGTCGTCGGGCACGATCGAAAGCGCCAAAACGTTCCTCGCAGACACGCTGGGTGTAGCCGTCGCGGGCAGCCGCGACGCCCTTGTTCCCGACCTGCTCGAAGCGGCTCGAGGATGGGGAGCGGGGGAGGAGGCCAGTGTTTGGAGCCTGGGCACGCGGTTGCCGGTCCCGTCCGCGGCAATCATCAATGCCTATCAGATCCACTGCCTCGAGTTTGACTGCGTGCATGAGCGTGCGGTGGTCCACCCCATGCCGGCGGTTCTCGCTGCCGTCATGGCCCACGCCGAACGGCGGGCGCGTGAGGGCCGGCCGGTGGGAGGGCATGCATTTCTCCTTGCGCTCGCACTTGGCGTTGAGGTCGCAACGCTCATCGGCGCTGCGGCAACGGCCCCGTTGGGCTTCTATCGGTCGGCGACGGTCGGAGCATTCGGCGCCACGGGGGCGCTCGCTTGCCTCGAAAGTTTCGATCCTGACAAGACCCTCGACGCCTTCGGCGCTGTTTATGGCCAGATAGCCGGGACCCTGCAGCCGCATCTCGAGGGTTCGAAAGTTCTGGCCCTCCAGACAGGGTTTGCCGCCAGGGCGGCGATCACCGCCTGCGACCTGGCGGCGCACGGGATAACGGCCCCGCGCGATGTGCTGACCGGCAGATATGGCTACTTCGAACTCTACGAGAACGGTGAGTACGAGCTCGGGCCGGAGTGGACCCACGATATCGAGGCATGGCAGATCGAGCGTCTGTCCCAGAAACCTTTCGCGTGCGGGCGCTTGACCCACGGGGTGCTGGCTGGCCTGGACGACTTGCAACGCAAGCACGGCTTTGTGGCTGGAGAGGTCTCGAGCGTCCATGTCCGCGTGCCGTCACTGGTGTATCGGCTTGTCGCGCGTCCTCCGATTGCGGACCCCTCGCCGAGCTACGCCCGGCTGTGCATTCCCTTGGTTGCCGGCATGTTTTTGGCGCGGGGCCGCATCGATGTGGCGGATTTCGAACCGGCCGCCCTGAGGGACCCCGACGTCCACCGTTTCGCCGACCGCGTAGATGTCGGGGTCGTCGATAACCCGGATGAAAATGCGTTCGGTCCCCAGGCCGTGGAGATCGTCTTGGCCGACGGACGAATGTTCAGCACAGAGGTACAATACCTGCCCGGTCATCCGGAGGCGCCTTTGAGCCGCCGACAGCGCCTGGAAAAGTTCAGGAGGTGTTGGATGTCCGGCAGAGCGGACCTGGGGGCACATCGAGGAGAACGGCTCGCAGGCTGCATCGAGCGCGTCGAGGACCTCGGGGATGTGTCCGAGTTGATCGCCCTTGTGGTGCCCGCCGA
>JBHICL010000069.1:0-10476 GCA_046759605.1 Alphaproteobacteria bacterium
CGCATCGGCGAGCGGTTCGGTCGGAGCGATCGCGCGAGGCCGCCGGGTTGCCTCGTCTGGGTGCACGCGGCCAGCATCGGCGAGGCCCAGTCGGCGCTTCCGCTTGTCGGCCGGATCATTGCCGAACGGCCCGATGTGAGCATCCTCATGACGACGGGCACGACAACGTCCGCCGAGCTGATGGCGCGGCGCCTGCCGGCCGCCGTCATTCATCAGTTCGCGCCCGTGGACGAGGTGGCCTCCGTATCCCGCTTTCTCGACCACTGGCGGCCGCAGGTCGGTCTCATCATGGAGTCGGAGATCTGGCCCAACCTCCTGACCCAGGCCGAAGCCCGCGGCGTCAAGCTGGCGCTCGTGAACGCCCGTATCTCGCCGGCCTCGTTCCGGCGCTGGCGTCGCGTCGGCCCATTGGCCAGAAAGCTGTTTCGGCTTTTCTCCTGTGCGCTCGCGCAGTCGCCCGAGGACCTGGAGCGCCTCGCCGCGCTGGGCGCGCACCGGCCGCTCTGTCCGGGCAACCTCAAGTTCGCCACGCCGCCGCCTGACGCGGACCCGGACACGCTCGCCGCGTTGCGCGACGAGCTGGCCGGCCGTCGGCTGTGGCTCGCCGCCTCCACCCATCCGGGCGAGGAGGAGATCGTTGCGGAGGCGCACAGCCGGCTCTCGAACCGCTGGGGCGCCCACCTCACGATCGTTGCACCGCGGCATCCCGATCGTGGCGCCCAGGTCGCCACCGCGCTGGAGGGGCTCGGACATCGTACCTCGCTCCGCAGCCGAGCCGACGTGGTCGACCGCGAAACCGCGATCTACGTCGCGGATACGATCGGCGAGATGGGCCTTTGGTACAGACTTGCGGACGTCGTCTTCATGGGCGGCTCGCTGGTCCGGCACGGTGGGCAGAACCCGCTCGAGCCGGCCAAGCTCGACTGCGCCATCGTCTCCGGACCCGCCATGAGCAATTTCGAGCGCATCGCCGGCGAGATGCGCGAAGCCGGCGCCATGGCGCGCGTGGTTAACGCCCACGAGCTCGCCGATGAAGTGGGACGACTACTTGTGGAGGACGGACGGCGCGCTCGAATGATCGCCGCCGCCCGGGCCTACGCAACCGGACAAGGAGAGGTGGTGGACCGTGTCTGGGAAGAGTTGGCGCCCGTGCTCGCGGACGCCGTCGCGCCGGGGACAAGGGCCGGGAGCACGGCGGAGGTCCGGGCATGAAGATCTGTCAGCTCTGCGCCGTGGACTTCACGCTCTATCATTTTCTGCTGCCGCTCATGATCGCGATGCGCGAGGAGGGACACGAAATCGTCGGCGTATGCGCGGAGGGACCTTGGGTTCCACGCGTTCGTGAGCAAGGCATTCGGGTCGAAACGATACCCCTCTCCCGCGGTATCGGCCCCTTGGACAATCTCCGGGCGCTTCGCAAGATAGCGGCGTTGTACAGACGCGAGCGCTTCGACATCGTCCATGTGCACACCCCCGTGGCATCACTGGTCGGGCGGCTTGCGGCCATCGGCGCCGGCGTCCCGAGGATGGTCTATACGGCGCACGGCTTTTATTTCCACGATCGGATGCCATGGCCGCGCCGCGCCGTGTTCCTGGCGCTGGAGTGGCTCGGCGGGCGGGCGACGGATACGCTGTTCACGCAGTCGAGCGAGGATGCCCAGGCCGCACGGCGGTACAGGCTGTGCCGTAGGGGCGACATCGTCGCCATCGGCAACGGCAGCGACCCGGCGGTATTCCGGCCGCCTGAGGATACGCGCCAGCGGTCGCGAATCCGCGAGTCCCTGGGGACGCCGCGCGAGCGCCCGGTGGTGTTGACCGTTGGGCGCCTCGTGGCGGAGAAGGGGTTCCCGGAGCTGATCGCCGCCATGAGGGATGTCGAAGCCGAGCTCTGGGTGGCCGGCGGGCGGCTTGTCAGCGATCACGCGCCCCGCATCGATGCTGTTATCGAGTCGATCCGCGCCGATGGCGAGCTGCGGGACCGGGTGCGACTGCTCGGCTACCGGGACGACATCCCCGAGCTGATGCGGGCGGCGGATATCTTCACCCTGCCCTCGCACCGCGAGGGGATGCCCCGAACCATCATCGAGGCGATGCTCACGGGATTGCCCGTCGTCGCGACCGACATCCGCGGCAGCCGCGAGGAGGTGGTTCACGGCGAGACCGGCCTGCTGGTGCCTGTCGGCGACGCAAGGGCGCTCGGCCGGGCGCTCCAGCAGTTGGCCACCGACCCCGGGCGTCGGGCTGAGCTCGGCCGTGCCGGGCTGCGGCGGGCGCGGGCGCTCTACGACGAGAAAGCGATCATAGCCGGACAGCTCGCGCATCTCGGTCTGGCAACGGCGACCGAGCCGGAATCGTTACCGACGGAAGCCGTGTTTCGAACGAGCTTCGGCTCATGACAGCGCTTCGTCCCCGTTTCGACCAGTCGACCGTGCTCCAGGTCACGGCATTCCTGATGTTGCCGTTCGCCGTCGTCTTCCCGCTGGGCATCGCCGCCCTGGGCGCTACGGCGGCGCTGTTCCTGATCGCGCTGGCGCTCATGGGAAGGAAGCCGGGTACCATCCCGGCGAAGCCGCTCGTCCCATTGCTGGCGCTCGCCGTGCTATGGGCGGCCGGCAGCGCGTTCTGGTCGCTCGAGCCGGCGCGCAGCCTTTATCTCGCGGCCCGGCTCCTGGCGATAGCGGCGGGCAGCGTGCTGATGATCGGCGCCGCCGCGCACCTCGCGCCCGAGGGCCGCGCCCGCGTGGAAAGAGCCCTCATCGCCGGCGGCTTCGTCGCGCTGGTGCTTTTCGCGATCGAGATCGTCGCGAACGCGCCGGCGGACGGATTCTCGTTCGATCCGGGCCGGTGGCGTATCGCGCTCCACGCACCGCACCGGACGGCCAACGTTCTCACGTTGATCGTCTGGCCGCTCGTCCTGGCGGCGTGGAGCCGCCGTGGCCCGATCTGGGCTGGGGTCACCTTCGCCGTTGCCGCGGTCATGCTGCTCCTCTTGGAAAGCTCGGCCCCGATTCTCGCCGCGGCGGTCGCTCTCGCCGTATTCGTCCTTGCCTGGTGGGTCCCGCGTATCACGGCGCTGGTGCTGGCGGCCCTCACCATCGCCATGCTGACGGTAACGCCCGTCATGAACAATGTGGCGCCGGCACTTTCGCGATTCTTGACGGAAACCGGCTACGTGGATCCACCCGCCTACCATCGGCTGATAATATGGAGCCATGTAGCGGATCTCCTGATCGAACGGCCGGTTATGGGTTGGGGCCTGGATGCCACCCGCTTTCTCGGGGACAACAGCGCCATCGTCGCCGTGCCCAGCGGGCTTGCGGGCCAGACCGTGAATGCGGACCAGCTGCCCCTGCATCCCCACAACGCCTTCCTGCAGATCTGGCTGGAGCTCGGGCTCCCCGGCGCGCTTCTGCTCACGGCGTTCGTGTTGCTTGGCATCGAGCGGTCGGTGCGTCTGGCGCGGTCTCGAGAAGGTCGGGCCGCCTGCCTCGCCGCCCTTGGCGCGGGTCTCGTCGTCGGACAGCTGAGCTTCGGCGTCTGGCAGGGTTGGTGGCAGGTGACTCTCTGGATCTCGGCCGTGCTGATGATCGCAATGTGCCAGACCGGCTCGCCCCGCCCCCACTTGCCCGAGCCGGGGAGGTAACGTTCGGCGAGGCGATGGCTGAGTGGCTGCTCCTCCCCGCCCTCGGAATCGGCGCGGTCGCCGCCGCGAGCTGCGGCTCGGTCGGGCTCGTGCGCACGCTCCTGTTTCGCCAGGGTATTCTCGACCGGCCGAACGAACGCAGTAGCCACACCACCGCGACACCGCGCGGCGGTGGCATAGGGCTGCTGGCCGTCCTGTTGCCCGTCTGGGCGGCGATCGGATTGAGCCGCGGCGGAGCGGGCTGGTTGGTCGCGGCGCTGGCGCTCCTTCTCGCGGGAGTCTCCTGGCGGGACGACCTCCGGGGCTTGCCGACCGTGCCGCGACTCGTGGCGCACCTCGCCGTGGCGGCGGCCGGCGTCGCGCTGATTCCGGAAACAGTGTTCCAAGGTCTGCTGCCGCCATTCTGGGACCGCGTCACGGCAACGATCGCTCTGGCCTGGTTCATCAACCTTTTCAATTTCATGGACGGCATCGACGGCATCAGCGGCGTCGAGGCAGTCGCGCTGGGCGCCGGCCTGTTCGCCATCGGCGCCGCGAGCGGAAGCCTGGGAGAGGCTTCATGGCAGGGCCTGGTGCTGGCTGCGGCGGCTGCCGGTTTTCTGGTCTGGAACTGGCCGCCGGCGCGTGTCTTTCTGGGCGACGTCGGCAGTGTTCCCATGGGTTTCCTGCTTGGCTGGCTCCTGCTGGCGCTTGCCGCGAGGGGACACTGGGCGGAGGCCCTGCTGCTGCCGCTCTATTACCTCGCCGACACCGGACTGACGATTCTGCTGCGCCTCCGCCGCCGCGAGAACGTGTTCCGGGCCCACCGCCAGCATTTCTACCAGCGTGCGGTCCGGAACGGACGCAGCCACGCCACCGTCGCCGCCGCCGTTCTCGTCGTCGACGTCGTTCTGGTGGGTCACGCCGTCGTCGTTGCGCTGGTCGGGGCGCCGGCGGTATGGCCGGCTCTCATATCCGGCGTCGCCTTCGTCGCCGGGCTGCTTGCGTGGATGACGCTTCCTGTACAGAATGCCGCGAAACTGCCTTGAGTCCGCTCATCGGCGTCGCGTTAGCGGGGACGTTGTCTTACCTCATGGATTTGAGTTGATCCCACGGGTCTGGGCGATGGGGGAAACATGCGCCGTATAAGCCGTGCGGGTATCGCCTATAGCCATGACATTGTCATGGCCGCCCTATCGTTCGTTTTGTCGTTGCTGCTGCGCATGGGTGGCGACGTACGTACGTTGCCTATCGAATTCATCCTTTTCGGGGCCGCCGTATTCGCGGCCGTTGCGGCCGCCGTGTTTTGGCCCATGGGTCTCTATCGCGGCGTTTGGCGCTATGCCTCGATGAACGACCTCTGGCAGATCACCAAGGCGGTGACGCTGACGGTTCTTCTTTTCGTTCCGATCATGTTCCTGGCCACCCGCGCCGAATTCCTTCCGCGCTCGCAGCCAATCATCAACTGGTTCGTGCTGATGGCGCTGCTCGGCGGACCGCGTTTCATGTACCGGCTTCTCAAGGACCGGCACATCGATCTTGCCTTCGAAACGCCTGAGCAGCTGTCGCGCGTTCCCGTGCTCCTCGTCGGGGCAGGCGACGACGCGGAGACCTTTATCCGCGCGATGACCCGACGCGACGCCGCCTACCGCGTGGTTGGCGCCCTCGACGAGAAGGGACACCGGGTTGGCCGCAAGATCCACCACGTGCCCGTCATCGGTTCCCTCGACGACCTCGAGGAAATCGTCGTCGAACTGGAGAAACGCGGCAGCCGTCCCCAGAGGCTCGTAGTTACCAAGCCAGGTCTCAGCGGGGCCCGTATGCGTCGTCTCCTCGACGATGCCTCCAGCCTGCGGCTCACACTATGCCGGCTGCCCCGCCTCACCGAGTTCAAGGGCGGCGTGTCCGATCGCATCGAGGTGCTTCCCGTCGACGTGCAAGACCTCCTCGGCCGGCCTCAGGCTGCGTTGGACAAGCGGTCCATGCGAGAGCTGGTCGAGGACCGCCGCGTCCTGATCACCGGGGCCGGCGGCACCATCGGCTCGGAGCTCGTCCGTCAGGTGGCGGAGTTCGGGCCGCGGCACCTGTCTCTGCTGGACAGCTCGGAGCAGAACCTCTATGCGATCGAGCTCGACCTGAGCCAGCGCCATCCGGAGCTGCCGCGCATGGGGCGGCTGACCGACATCCGCGACGCGGGACGGCTGCGGGCTGTTTTCACCGAGGCGCAGCCGGATCTCGTGTTCCATGCCGCGGCGCTCAAGCACGTGCCGATGGTCGAGGCCCAACCGCTCGAAGGGATCAAGACCAACGCGATCGGATCCCGCAACGTGGCCGAGGCATGCAAGACCTTCGGCGTGAAGACCATGGTCCTGATCTCCACGGACAAGGCGGTGAAGCCGAAAAGCGTCATGGGCGCGTCCAAGAGGATCGCCGAAAGCTATTGCCAGGCGCTGGATATCGCCGGAAGCGACGGGCCGGCCGCCGACGGCGGTTGGTCGCGTTTCATCACCGTGCGGTTCGGCAACGTGCTCGGCTCCACGGGGTCGGTGGTGCCTCTGTTCCAGCGGCAGCTTGCGGCGGGCGGACCGCTCACGGTCACGCATCCCGACATGAAGCGCTACTTCATGACGGTGAGGGAAGCGGTCGAGCTGGTCCTGCAGGCCTCGGCCCTGGGCGTCCAGCGGCGGTTTGCCCCGGGACCGATTTTCGTCCTGGACATGGGCGAACCTGTGCGGATCCTGGACCTGGCGCGTCAGATCATCCGCCTCGCCGACAAACGACCAGGCAAGGATGTCGAGATCGTTTTCACCGGACCCCGTCCAGGCGAGAAGCTGCACGAGCAGCTTTTCGACGATGCCGAGCCGTTGGCCGACAGCGACGCCAAGGGAATACTCCTTGCCGCGACACGGACCGCGGACCTCAAGCTGCTGTCGCGCACCATGGACGAGCTGGAGGATGTGGCGCGCGCCGGCAACGCAGACAAGGCGATCGACATCGTATGCCGGCTGGTCCCCGAATATGCACCGGAGCACCCGCGCCCCGAGGCAGCGGCCGCGGGCGCGGAGTGACGGGGTGCCCGGCGATCGTCGGCTCGATCAACGGCAATGGCGGCAACCATGCCTGATGTCGGCCTGGTGCGCGTCAAGCGCGCGCTCGTTTCGGTCTCGGACAAATCCGGCATCGTCGGGCTCGCGAGCGCGCTCGCTGAGCGCGACGTAGAGGTTATCTCGACCGGTGGCACGGCGGCGACCCTTGGCGAGGCGGGCGTGCCGATCGTCGAGGTTTCGGATTACACCGGTTTCCCGGAGATCATGGGGGGTCGCGTGAAGACCCTGCATCCGCGCGTCCATGGCGGCATTCTGGCCCGCCGCGATCGCGCGGACGATCTGGCGGCCATGCTCGAGAACCGGATCCAGCCGATCGACCTCGTGGTCATCAACCTCTACCCCTTCGAGGAGACAGTGGCCGGCGGCGCTGATCCCGCAAGCTGCATCGAGAACATCGACATCGGGGGACCGGCGCTCATCAGGGCCGCGGCCAAGAACCATGCACACGTCACGGTCATCGTCGACCCGGACGATTACCGGGCGGTGGTGGAGGAGCTGGAGGCGAACGACGGGGCAACGGGCCCCACGTTGCGCCGGCGCCTCGCCGTCAAGGCCTTCGCGCGCACGGCGGCCTATGACGCGGCGATCCAGGCGTGGCTGGCCGCACACGTGGGCGACGATTTCCCCGACCTGTTCGCGAGCTCCGGGCACCGGCGGTCGACTCTTCGTTATGGCGAGAACCCGCACCAGCGTGCCGCCCTTTACGTCGGCGGTGACCCGAGGGCGGGTGTCGCCACGGCCGCACAGATCCAGGGCAAGGAGCTGAGCTACAACAACCTGAGCGACGCCGACGCGGCTTACGAGCTGGTGGCCGAATTCGCGGAGCCGACGGTCGCCATCATCAAGCATGGCAACCCCTGCGGGGTGGCCAGCGCCGCCGAGCTGCACGTGGCTTATGCGCGAGCCCTCGCCACCGACCCGCAAAGCGCCTTCGGCGGCATCGTGGCGACCAACCGAACGATGGACGAGGCCACCGCTCGGGCGGTCACCGAAATCTTCACCGAGGTGGTCATCGCGCCGGACGCCGACCCCGAGGCGCGCGGTGTGCTCGCGCACAAGACGGGCCTTCGCGTCCTCGTCTGTGGGGCGCTGCCGGACCCGGCCGGAACCGGCAGCGTGTCGCGGCCCGTTGCGGGGGGGTTCCTCGTTCAGGACCGCGACGGCGGCACGCTCACGGGCGACGACCTGCGAATCGTAACCGAGCGCCAGCCTACGCCGCGGGAAATCGCCGACATGCTGTTCGCCTTCAAGGTCTGCAAGCACGTGAAGTCGAATGCGATCGTCTACGCAAGAGACGGCGCCACGGTCGGTCTCGGCGCCGGTCAGATGAGCCGGGTGGACAGCGCGCGCATCGCCGCCATCAAAGCGCGGGAGGCCGGGCGCGCCGCGGGCGAGACCGCCCCCCGGCTCGACGGCTCGGTGGTCGCGTCCGACGCCTTCTTCCCGTTCGCCGATGGCCTGCTCGCCGCCATCGAGGCGGGAGCGCGCGCGGTGATCCAACCCGGCGGTTCACTGAGGGACGACGAGGTCATCGCCGCCGCCGACGAGCACGACGTGGCGATGGCGTTCACCGGCATGCGTCACTTCCGGCACTAGTTGGCCGGGCTTCACAGACGTGGATCGCGTATGGTCAGCAGCACCGCGCCGCCTGCGAGGAGGAACGGAACGATTGTCGCCAGTCCGATGCGTTGGCTCGCAAAGACAACCGTCAACCCGCTCACGACCGGCGGACCCAGTACCGCGGCAATGCGGCCAGAGAGCGCGTAAAGCCCGAACATCTCGCGCTCCATCCCCTCCGGCGCCAGCCGAGCCATGAGCGAACGGCTGGCCGCCTGCACGGGGCCGACGAACAGCCCGAGGCTCACGCCCAGGATCCAGAACCAGGTCACGGATTCGACCAGCAGAAGCGGGATTCCGACGATCACGAGCCCACCCAGCGACAGCAGGATCGTGAGCTTCGGACCTGCCGCGTCGTCGAGCCAACCGAAGGCGAACGCGCCCAGACCGGCGGTGACGTTGAGGAGAATGCCGAACACGATGACCTGCTCGACCGCGAGGCCGAAGGTGCCGGCGGCATAGATACCGCCGAAGACAAAGATCGTGTTGATGCCGTCGGTGTAGAGCAGACGCGCGAGAAGGAAGCGGCCCAGTGTCGGATGCCGCGGCAGTTGACGGAGCGTCTTCCGCAACGTCTCGAGCCCGGTGCGCATCGCCTCGCCCATGGGCAGTCCCTGGCCGGGGCTGTCGGGCGTCAGCAGGAACAGGGGCAGGCAGAACACCACCGCCCACACGGCGACGAAGGGGCCGCTGATACGCACGTGCTCGGCGGTCTCCCTGTCGAGACCGAAGGGCGGCTCGGCGATCCGGACGAAGCCGAACAGCACGACGATCAGGGCCACGAGACCCCCGAGATAGCCGAGGCCCCACGCCCAGCCGGAGACCCGCCCCAGCCAGGCGTCCGGCACCAGGTGCGGCAGCATGGCGTTGTAGAACACGATGGCGAGCTCGAAGGCGACCAGGGCGACCCCAACCAGCCACAGAAGCCGCATCGCATCGTCCGGCTGCGGACGCACCGTCCACAAGAGCGCCGTGGTCGCCGCCATCAACAGCGTGAACCCCGCGATCCACGGCTTGCAGCCGCCACGCCGGTCGGCGATGGCGCCGAGGACGGGGCTCAGCGCGGCAATGGCGAGCGAAGCCAGCGTTTGCATGACGCCCCACTGCGCGGTGCCGGTCGTCACTTCCGCCGTCACCGCCTGGGCGAAGTAAGCGGGGATCACGAACGTGAGGACCAGGGTGGGAAAGGGAGAGTTGGCCCAGTCGTAGAGGCTCCAGCCCACGACTCCGCGCCACTCGGGCGCCGCCGGTCTCTCCGTTGCCGCGGACACACCCATCGTGGGCAAACTAACCCGTGTCCGCGCGGCACGAAAGCCCGCAGGTACCGATGGGTCTTCACAAAACCTTCACCGTTCGCGCCGACAAAGTTGTGGCACGATTCCAAGAACGTCATAAACAGGAGCCATCCATGATCATCTCGACCACGCCCAATATCGAGGGGCGCGAAATCGAGGCCTATCTGGGCATTTCCGCCGGTGAGGCCATCGTCGGCGCAAATTTGTTCCGCGACCTCTTCGCCGGCATCCGGGACATCGTCGGCGGACGCGCCGGCGCTTACGAGAAGGTATTGGGGGATGCGAGGGGGATGGCGCTCGAGTACATGGCCGAGCAGGCCATGGCAAAGGGCGCCGACGCAATCATCGGTGTCACCCTCGACTATGAAGTCGTCGGTGAAAGAGGCTCGATGCTGATGGTAGCGGCGAGCGGCACCGCCGTGCGCCTCAGGTCCTAGCCTTTGCCGGCGACCAGCGCGCGTAGCTGGCGGTTGGCGACGGTCAGCATCGCCAGATCGATCTCCGGCGCGCCGCGCAGTTCGGCGAACAGCGCTCCAGTGCGTTCCACGATCTGTCGGCGGCCGTCGAGCCAGGTGTCGATGATATCGCCGACGGCCCTGGCGCCGAGCTTGCCGTCGCCGGCGGCATCCAGCACCCGTGTCGTCAACTCCGATTGGTGGCCGAAGCTGTCGTCCACCACCACGGCGACCGCCAGCTTCTCCCACTCCGACTCGGGCTTGACCCGTTTGGTCGCATGGCGCAGCCAGTCGATGCCCAGCCGGGCTCCCAGACCGAAGTATATGCGGCCCGCGTCGGCCACCGAGACGCCACAGGACCGGGCAATACGGACGATGTC
>JBHICL010000070.1:0-10474 GCA_046759605.1 Alphaproteobacteria bacterium
GGGTCTGGCTGAGGGTCAGAAGGTTCGCGCGGACTGCCGCGCTGAGGGTGATTTCTGCCATTACCTGGCCTCCTCATTCTGAAGAGTTATTTTCAACGGAGCTTCCTGCTCCGGTGCATATGCATTCAATAGCCGTGCCGAAAATCTTTTTCACGTATTATCAACACCTTGCCGGTTTTCCACTGCCACAGCCGGCAAGATATTCCGGTTTAAGTAGGCAAATCCTGCCGATGTGTCGGCAGTTCATGCCGGGCTCGCGTGGTCGAATGGTCGCGAGCCCAAAAAAGAAGGGGCGGGCCAGGCCCGCCCCAGTGGGAAATGTCGCGAAACCGAAGCGTGACTATCGGAACAGCGCCAACACCGACTGCTCCGCCTGACCGGCGAAGGCCAGGGCCGAGATGCCGAGTTGCTGCCGCGTCTGCAGCGACACCAGGTTGGCGCCTTCCTCGTTGATGTCGGCTAGCGTGAGCTTGGCGGCGCCGCCCTCGAGATCGTTCACGTAGGCGGCCGTGAAGTCGAGGCGTGTCTGCAACAGGGCGACGTTGGAGCCCAGCGTGGAGGCGTGACCGCGTAGCGAGGTGATAGCGTTATCAAGCTCCGTGATCGAAGCGTCCACCGTGGACGTGGCCGAGAAGCCGGCCGCCGCCGTGATGTTCAGGCCAGACGCCGCCACGCGGATATCGACGGCGTTGACGTTCAACACGCTGCCGCTCAGGTTGCCGAACGACACCGTCAGGGTCTCGCCCGTGCCGTTGACCAGGTTGATGCCCTGGTATTCCGTATCGGCCGCGAGATTGTCGATCTGGGTCCTGATCTCGTTGTACTGTGTGACGATCGAGGCGAGCTCGGTGCCGGACGCGGACTTGGCGCTGATCGCCAGACCCTTGAGCTGTCGCACCATCGCGTCGACCGCATCGATCGCGTTGAGCGCGCCGGATACGGAGCTGACGGCCTGGTCGATGCCGTCTTTCTTGTCCCGGAAGTCCTGGGCTCGGTCGTTGAGCCCCTTGGCCTCGAAGTAGGCCTTGGAGTCGTCGATGGGGCTCGCGACCCTGAGCCCGGTTGAAAGGCGGCCCTGGGTCCGGTCGATCAGGTTCTGGGTCTGAGCAAGGTTCAGAAGGTTCGTGCGGATTGCCGTATTGAGGGTGATCTCAGCCATAATGTAGTCTCCTCGTTCTGAAGAGTTGAAGAAATGAACGGAGCCGTTCTGCTCCGGCCCAAAGACTTCGCAATTCATGTGCCAAAAATGACATCGTTGCTTTTCAAGTATTTACAAAATAAAGTGTATATACGGCGGGAAATTATTGCACTATTGGGTGGGCACATCTTGCCCCTTTTACATGGTTTTCTTTCTGTTAATGTAATAAATTGACGATTTTACAGGGCTTAGGCTCGCGGGTCGTTCTGCCGGGCTAGGCAGAAATTGCCTGGGTCGAGGGCGCGGCGATCTGGTGGCCGTGGACGCCCACGGCCTGCCTCGGGGGCCTGGCGAGCTGGGGAATTAAGTGAAGAGGTTGAGGACCGAGCCGGGCGCGATCTGGCGTTTGTAGACCGTGTTCTGCGCCACGAAGTTGGTGATCGCCTGCGACGCCTCGAAGGCCAGGGAAAGCGCGGTGAGCACGTTGCTCGCATGCTCGCGCTCCTTCTCGACCTTTTCCAGCTTCTCCACTTGCGCGTCGAGCCTTATGGAGCCGATCATCCCGTTTATGTCGTCGATCTGGCGATCGAGGCTCTCGGTCAGCTTGAAGGCCATTTCCTCGTTGACCCGCGTGATCTCCACGGCGGCGGAGAAATCGGCCGAGATGCTGTTGAGCGTGGATTGCACCGATGAGATGTCGTCCGCCGTCGCGAAGTTGTTGTGGTTGAGGGTGTTGAGGGTGTCCAGCGCGTCCTGCTTGATTTTTCTGAGTCCGTCCCGCGTGCCGTAGAACTCGAACACCGGCGTGTCGAGCTTCTCGATCGTCTCGATCGTTTCCGCGAGCTTGGCGTCGAACGCGGCCACGGTGGATGGATCGGACAGAGCCACCAGGTCCGTGAGCTGGCCGATGATCGTCTCGACGTTGATCCGGTTCGTTTTGGTACGATCCCAGTATTCGTCGATTGCCTTGGCCTCTCGCTCGAGTGACTTGAGCTCGACCTCGAGCAGCGCCGTGGCGCTTCCGGTGTCGGTCGAGTTCCGGATCTCGGCGATTTTCTTGTCCAGGCGGTCGAGCACCGCTTCCTGGGTGTTGAAGAACCGCAGCTCGAAGGCGGGTCTGGCGGCGATCTGACTGGCCCGCACCAGGGCTTCGGTGAGGGGGATCGCTTCGAGGCTCCTGAGACCGGGTATCATCGTCTACCTGACGCTCCTGACCGACTTCGCTTTGTTTCCAGTATCTCTGCCGCCGTCTTAAGCGTTCGTTAAGCGATCGCCCGCAAGCCGCTAGCGCAGGAAGTTCAATAGCGAGAGCGACTGGAGGCGCGATATCGCGGCGTATGAGGCTTCCAGCTGCACCTGATCCGACTGTAGCCGGGCGACCACTTCGATGCGGTCGATGTTCTCGATTCCGTTGATGACGCCATCGGCATAGACCCGGAACTGCTGGTGCCGGTCCCTGACGTCCGCGATGGTGACGCGCGGGCTGTTGAGCCTGGCCCTCAGCTCGGTGAGGCTGTCCATGGGCGTGCTGGAAGTGAATGAAAGCACGTTCTCCAGGATGTCGCGGGCCTCGCGGATGATCTCCTGCCCCTCGCTGGTGACGATTGCCGACTGCGGCATGTTCGCGATCGCGTCGATAGCCAACATAAGCTGCTGGAAGGTGAGTTCGTTGGCGCGAAGGCCGTAGCCCACCTGGAGGTCCTTGTCGGCCCGGACCGAGTGTTCGAAGTCGTCGCCCCGGTAATAATCGAGCTTGGGGTTGTTCAGCATCTCCGTGGAGCTCATCCGGCTCACGTAGTAGGTCCAGAGATCCGGATCCTCCGCGACGAACTCGGCGAGCGTCGGGTTGTCCGGATCGGCGGGCATGAGCGCCGGAGTTGGGGCAGCGCCGTTCTTGTCCATGTAGATCTGCTCGTAGAACGAGGGCTCGGTGAAGGACGGATTGCCGAGGACGTCCCGGTGGTAGGACTCGTAGAAGGTGCTGTCCACGGTAACCCCGTTGCTCTCGATGAGGCGGATGGGGGTGTAGCTCGAGCCGGCGAAGGAGACGGGCGGTTGATCCACCCGGGCGCCCGCGAACAGATAACGCGAGCCATCGTGGGCGTTCAATGCCTCCTGCACGAGCGCGCGCAGGTTGGTCGCGAAGTCGATGAGTTCCGCCTGATGGGATTCGGGCCCGTCGAGCGTGCTGTTCAGTGTCGCCCGCAGCTCGCGCGCGTGATCGTGGATCGTGCCCATGCTCAGGTCCATGAGCGAGAGGCGTCGTTCCACCGTGTCGATGTTATGGATGTACTGTTGGACCCGGCCAAGCGCCGCTTCCGTCGACACCAGCCGTGACGCCTCCTGCGCGATCCCGGAGTAGCGCTGCGCCACCTTGTCGGTGCTGAGCTGAACCTGCTGGTCCAGCAGCCTGGCCTGCTGTCTCAGGGTATGAAAGAGGATCAGTTCCTGCTGGGCGTACGGGGCAACACGGGTCATAAGCGTCTCCTATTGCGCCACTTCGAGCAACACGTCCATCATCTCGCCAACGGTCGTCGTGAGACGAGCGGATGCCGTGTAGGCGTTCTGCAGGATCATGATGTTGGCCATCTCCTCGTCGATGTTCACCTGACTCACCGACTTGGCCCGGGACTCGAGGGCCACCTCGTAGCTCTCCTCCGCCGCGAGCTGCTTCGAGGTGGTCTGTGCCTGGCTCGCGTTCGTCGACATGATGCTGCCGGCATAATCCGCCAACAGCGCGTTCATGGCCGGAAGCCCGCCCGCGGGGCCCAGGCTCACCGGCCCGCTGAGCATGGCGGCGATGGCCTGGACCGTGCTGTTGTCGCCCAGGGACAACGCGATCGTGCCGGCGTTCAGGGGACTGGCACCGCTGAGCCGCCCCAGTGCCAGAAGGTTGTGATCGTTCTCGATATCGGCCCGCACATCGAGCCGCGACGACGTGCCGGTCCGTCCGGCTCTCAGATTGAGCGCCGTCACGAGCGTCGAGGTGTCGCTGAGGAAGAGGTTGTCGCCGTCCCCGTCGACGATGTCGAGGCGATAGCCGGCGCCATCTGGGACAACGGTCGCGGTGATGTTCTGGGCGCCCAGAGCCGCATTGATGGCCGTGGCAATGTCGCTCAAGCTGTCGGTCGCGTTGTAGGCAATGGCGGTCGCGCCACCGGGGTAGGAAACGGTGAGCGTGCCGCCGGCCGGGAGTCCCAGGGACGCCGTCGAGCTGGCGCGCCGGTCGCTCAAGAAGCGCGTGTAGGTCTCGCCGCTGGTGAAGAAGTCGTTGAGGCCCAGGAACTCGGCCATGCCGCGCGTCGCCGGCCCGACCGTCACGGCGCTGTCCAGTTCGTTCACCGCGATCCGATTGCCGCCGCTCGCCGTAACGACGACTTGTCCCTGTGCATTGATGCTGGCGCTCGCGTTCGTCATGCCGTCGATGGCGGTGACCAGCTGACCAATGGACGGTGGCGCCAGACCGCCCAGATTGATGTCCTGACTTTCGACTACGACGCCGCTGGCATCGACAACGGCAACCCGGAACGAGCCGGACATGGGCGGCTGGTCGCCGGCGTTCACTGTCTTCGTTCCGGTGAGCATTTGCGGCGGCGGATATGCGGTGCCGTTGTTGTGCTGTGCGTTGATGCCGTCGCGCAGGGCTTCCGCGAGACGATCGATCTGGGCCTGGAAGTCGGTGAGACTCCTGTCCCTGAGCTCGATGAGACCGGCCAGCTTACCGCTTTGTATCTCCGTCGTCAGGTCGGGCCCCCCGGTGCCGAAGGCGATGCCTTGGATGCCTCCCCCGGGATAGAAGATATCCGCCGTGAGCTGCGCCGCGGGAACGTGGCTCAGCGGGACGACCAGACTGTCGACCAGAGGCCGGCCCGACTCGGTCAGCACGACGACCTGGCCGTCCGCACGCTCGAAGTATCGGATGCCGATGAGTCCCGAAAGCTCGTTGAGAGCCACGTCGCGGCTATCCTCGAGTTCTCCGCTTGGCTGGTCGAGTGCGCGGGCGCTGGTGATCTGGCCGTTAAGAGTGTTGATCAGGTCGAGCTTGTTGTTGATCTCGGTGACGGCGTCGCCGATCTGCTGGTCGGCCTCGAGACGCATGTCCTGCGCCGCGTCGGCGAAGACGCGCAGCCGGTCGGCGGTCCGTACCGCCAGGTTGATAAGCTCGGCCCGGGCGGCCGGGCTCTCCGGTGTGGTCGCCAGCGCCTCGTACGCCCCCCCGAGCTCGGTCATGAGGTGGCTGAGCCCACCGTTGCTGTCGAGGGTGCCGAAGAGCTCCTGCATGCGCGAGAGGTACGTGTCGCGCACCCGCAGATCCGAGACGAGGGACGCCTGCTCGCGCACCTGGCGCAGCAGGTTCTTGTCGACGATGCGCTCGATCTCCGACAGCGTGACTCCGCTGCCCAGCCCATCGACGACAACGGACTCTTGCGTTGCCTGCTTGCGGCTGTAGCCTTCAGTGTTGACGTTGGCGACGTTGTTCGAGGCGATCTGGAACGCCGCCTGGGCCGCCTGCATGGCGCTGAGGGCGGATTGCAGGGATATCGTGAGGGACATGGGTGCGCGAGCCTCTGCTCTCGTCCGCGCCCTTACAGAGTCTTGTTCAGGGACAGTGCGATCGGCGGGCCTCCGCCCGGACTGTCCCCGTCTATGCGGCCGTCGCGCCGGTAGGTCTGGGACGAACCTTGCTCCTGCCGGACCGCGTCGAAAATGGCCTGCATCATCTTCTGGTTGGCGGCCATTGTGGCCTTGAGCGCGTTTGCATTCTCGCCGGACACCTTGTCCAACCGGCTCGCCACGGACCGCAGCTGCTCTTTTCGCCCGCGATCGAGGTTTTCGAGAGCCGCCGACTGCTGGCGAAGGTCGTTCGCGAGGCGCGCATACGTCGCCGTCATCGACTGCTTCGCAGGTTGCAGGGCCTCGATCTCGCTGGCCCGCATATCGCGCAGCAGATCTATCTCCTGCTCGAGGACCTCTGACAGCTTGACAGAGACTTCGATGAAGCTGTCCACGGTCGTTGGGCTCGGCGCCGGCGCCGTCATCCCTGACCCTCCTGAAGCTTGAGGATTTCCCGTGTCAGCGCGTCGGAGAGACCGAGGCCTCCCCCACGCGCCATGATGCCGCCGTATTCCTGGATCAGGAGAGATTTGAAGACAGCCTCGCCGGGACCGCCGCCGAACGGACCATCGGTGCTCACCCCCGCGAACATGTACCCGAGCATCTGCGACAGGTAAAAGGCCTCGAAATCCTGAGCCGCGGCGGCGGCGTCCCCACCGGCCTTCAACGTCGCCAGGGGGTTCTCGCCCTGCCGCACCGCAAGCGCCGCCGAGGTGAACGTTCCCTGCACGTCCATCACATCACCTCGATGTCCGCCTGCAAGGCGCCGGCGGCCTTGATGGCCTGCAGGATCGAGATCATGTCGCGGGGCCCGACGCCGAGGGCGTTCAATCCGTTCACGAGCTCCTGCAACGTCACGCCACTCTCGATGACGGCGAGCCGCCGCTGGCTGTCCTCGTCGACCTCGATGTCGGTGCGGGGCACGACCTCCGTCTGCCCCTGGTTCGCAAAGGCGTTGGGTTGGCTCACTTGCGGTGTCTCGGTCACGCGTATGGTGAGGTTGCCCTGGGCGATGGCGACGGTGTTGATACGCACGTTCTCGCCCATGACGATCACGCCGGAGTGCTCGTCGATGACGACCCGCGCCAGCTGGTCCGGGATCACGCGGAGCTGCTCGATGTCGGTGAGCAATCCCACCACGTTGCCTCGACGGCTCGACGGCACGTTCACCTGAACGGTCGCCGGGTCCAGCGGTTGCGCGGTGGCCGGGCCGATGGCGCCGTTGATGGCCTGGGCGATGCGGCGGGCCGTCGTGAAGTCGGGATTGCGGAGGTTCAATCGGATCGTCGCCAGCGACATCAGCTCGAAAGCCAGCTCGCGCTCGATGATTGCCCCATCGGGCAGCTTGGCGGACGTGGGCACGCCCTTGGTGACCGTCTGGGCGTCACCGGCCGAGCTGAAGCCGCCGACGATCAGTGATCCCTGGGCCACCGCGTAGACCTCGCCGTCGGCCCCGAGCATCGGCGTGACCAGCAGCGTGCCCCCAAGCAGGCTCTCGGCATCGCCGAGCGCGCTGACGGAGACGTCGATGCGTGTGCCCTGGCGGGCGAAAGGCGGCAACGTCGCGGTCACCATCACCGCCGCCACGTTCTCGGTGCGCATGTTGGCGAGGTCGTCGCGGGTGTTCACGCCGAGGCGCTCGAGCATGCCGACGAGGCTCTGCTGTGTGAACGGGGCGTTCGTGAGCGTATCGCCGGTTCCGTTCAACCCGACGACCAGGCCGTAGCCTACCAGCATGTTGTCGCGCACGCCTTCGAAGTCGACAATGTCCTTGAGCCGGGATTGCGCCCCCGCAGGCCCCATCGGCGCGAGAACCACCGCGAGGACCGTCGTGACCGCGGTCAAGATGTTGAGCAAGCGTCGAGAATTCTGCTTTTGCGCCATGAGAACACTACGCTCGGCCGGTTCATCACGACATCGCACGCGAGAATCATGCCACCGGGGAGGCCGATATAACACTCTGATATACATGAGCTTTCACGCCGTCGAACGATCGCCGTGCCGGCGCCGCGTGCCCAGGGGGCAGGATTTGCCGCTCAATCTTTGCCGTCCGCGGATCCGTGGCGGCGACGGCCCGAGCGCGGCAAGGCCGGCCGTGTGTCAGCCGGCCGTGCGTTGGCTGCTTTCGTTGCTGGACCCAGCCCTTGCGGCTAGGCGCCGGTTCCCTCGCCGTCGGACCGAAGCTGGAATATGACCATCAGCCCGCCGGCTTTGTCCCGCATCGTCGGGTGGATGTCGTGCCGGAAGTAGATGGTCTCCACGTGATCGCCGAACAACTCGAGGATTTCATCTGTTCTGTCGAAACGCGGTGTGTCCCAAGCCTTCACGCCCCGGCGCCGTAGCTCTTCATTCGAGAGGGGGTTGTATTCGCAACCCACGGCGACGATCGCCCCGGCTCGCGCCACGCGCAGCACCTCCGAAACCGCCTTCGGCTGGTCGGTGCTGTAAGCGAGCACCCAGCCCAGGACGATCACGTCGAAGCTGTCGTCTTCGTAGGGCATGTCGTGCATGTCGCCCAGATCGACGAGCTCCGAGTAGGATATGAGGTCCAGGCATTTTATGTTGGCCGGATCGAAACCGGTCGCGACGAGGGCGAATATCTCCGATTCCGTCCGCGGTCCCACGGACAGCACCTTCACCTGCTTGAGGCGCGTGGCAATGTACTCGATGCTGCGCAATGGCATGGCGAGCGCCATTGGGCGAAAAAGAGCGACGTTGGATTTCAGGCCATCGAGATTGTGCTCGATGGCATCCTTGACCCAGGCGGGGTTGCCGCCGGCCATGCATTTGATGTCGTCTTCTCCCAACTCGCTGATGCGGGATTGTGTGATGGCCATCAGCATCGCCGGAATGTGGAGCATTTCGTCCGGGTACTTCTCCAGATAGTTGACGAGCGTCTGAATGAAGGCGGCATTGAGCCTGTTTATGATGGGCCGCTGGTTTCCGCCGGTTATCGCTGTCATCGCCTGTTTCTCCAACAGTGTCGGCCGCGCCCACTGTCTCGTCTGACGCCCACGTCGCCGCCTTGCGGTCAGCCCCTCAGGTTCGGGAACGCGGCCCCCTGGTTGATCACGAGGACCTGGTAATTTTTCTGGAAGAAGTCCTGCCAGGGGACCGGCGAGGGGATGAGGCCGAGCTGGAGGACAGAGCGCGCGCCGAAGGTGGGCGGCGCTCCCCGGTGTAGAGCGGCCGCCGGCTCGAACACGATCGCCTCGCCGGCGTCGGGCGAAATTCGGACCGGCTCGTAGTCGATACCGTAGTGCTCGGCCAGGTCCGAGAGATCGGAGACGCGGTGGACCAGTGGACAGAACACATAGCCGATCCGGTTGAACAGCTCGGTCGTGGCCCGGTCGAGGAACTCCGTCGCCGCGTCATGCTCGTCCTTGGGATTCAGATACACCATCATCTTCAAATGCCGGCGCGGCCCGCCGTCGCAATGCCAACCCCAGGATACACTTGCTTCCTCAGGCAATAGATCGTTGTCTTCTATGGGAAGGGTCTGAAAAAGCATGAAGAAAATTACCGCGTAGTGACTCTGGAAGTAGAACTTGATCTTGGCGTCGAGCTCCTCCGAAAAGATCGCCCCGAGCACGCCCCGGACCTCTTCCTGCTTCAGGGTCGCCAGGTCCACCTGATCGCCGGCCTGCCTGGCTCGTTGGGCGAGGTCGTCGCTCGTGGCCTTGTCCAGAACCGTCACGACCTCGAAGCCGCGGCGCGTCAGGTCGTCGAGCCCGTGAGGCGGAAAGCCACCGCTCTGCTTCACGCAGCTGATCAGGTGTTCCTCGTAGCCATGCCCCAGGTCGTAGCGATCGACCATGTTGTGACCGTAGGCCGGGTTCAGGAAGGCGTATTTGGTCTGGAAGTCGTGCTCTCTCGCGCGCGAGGTATGGGCCATCGTGCTACATTCGGGAATCCGGCCTGTGTTCGCGTATTTGACCGCCATTTGGTTAACGTGACGATAACGCCTAAGGGTATATCCGCATTTTTCCTCTTGTCGCCGCTCGCCTTAACCCATCGTTAACCCCGTGTTTGCAGGTTAGCGGGACAATGGCAACGGCAAAGATGGATCGGCGCCAGCAATGAAAATCGGCGGCCCGGGCTCCGTGCGCTCCAGTCCGAAGCGGCCCGCCGGCCGGAAAAAGCAGAGCGGGTCTGGCGATTTTGTGCGCCACGTCGCCGGCGACGCCACCGTCGCGTCCGCGGGGGTGCCAGGCAACACCCAGCTCACTTCGGTCGAGGCTTTGTTGGCGATCCAGGAGACGCCTGATCCGACCCGCCGCGGCGCACCTGGCGTCACGGAAGCCAAAGACCTGCTGGACAGGCTCGACGAGATCCGACTCGGCATCCTGGCCGGGCGGCTTTCGCGCCCGCGTCTCGAGGAGCTCGTCCGTCAGCTGGACCGTCGGCGCGAGGCCAGGGTGGATCCGCGTCTCGCCGAGCTTCTGAACGAGATCGAGCTGCGCGCAAAGGTAGAGCTCGCCAAGCTCTCAGTGATTTGAATTGTAGCGGCCGCGCGCCCGCAGGCTCTTTCGCGCGGTGCCTCGGAGCGGCTGTATCGGAGCCTCGGCCCGTCGGCACTTTCTCCGGACTGCTGTGTAAATACACTGAAATTTGAGGCCCTTAGGGTCATGAAGCGGGTTGTGGGCAACACGGATTTTCATATACTCCGCGCGCGCTTGGCTGGACGTGCTTGGTCGGACCTGAACTGAGGACGGGCGATGT
>JBHICL010000071.1:0-10430 GCA_046759605.1 Alphaproteobacteria bacterium
ACTGCGCACGCGCGGCAGCCGATCCACGGGAAGACCACGCGCCTGGCCCCCACCTCGACGCCGCCGGCCTCAGGCCCCAGGGCGGCGACCTCACCCACGATCTCGTGGCCCATGGTGAACGGCGGGTGGACACCCCGATCGCTCATGGTAGCGCGCTTGCCGCCGCCCAGGTCGAAGTAGCCGTCCCAGATGTGCAGATCGCTGTGGCACACCCCACACGCCGCGATGCGCACGAGCACCTCGGTCCCCTTCGGATCGGGCGTCGGCACCTCGCGAGGCTCGAGCGGCGCGCCCCACTCCATGACCTGATAACTGAGCATCCCCGTGCCCCCTCCAATCCCGTCTTTCAGCTACTTGTAGCAGAAATGCAGAACCGGCGGCTGTACGGAATCGCGATCGTCTGCCACGGTCGTGTCGAGCAGCAACGTGAGGTGTTCATGAGCCTATTCTCGGAATTCAAAGCCGACCGCGAGCCGCCGGAGTACGCCCATATCGACCTGGATGCGGTACGCGCCTACCGCCTGGGCCGGGTGCGCGCGGAGCTGTCCGCGCGGGATATCGCCGCCGCCGTGCTGGTGGACCCGCTGAACGTCCGGTATGCCACCGACTCCACGAACATGCAGGTCTGGGTGACGCACAACGCGGCCCGTTATGTCTTCGTGCCGGCGTCCGGCCCGGTGGTCATGTTCGATTTCCATAACACACAGCATCGCAGCCATGGGCTCGGGACCGTGGACGAGGTCCGCAAGGCCACCGGCGTCTACTACTTCTCCGCCGGGCCGCGGCTGGCGGAGCTCGCCGGCCGCTGGGCCGCGGAGCTCGAGGACCTCCTGCGGGCCCATGGCGGTGGCAGCCGGCGCCTGGCCGTCGATCGTGCGCACCCGCTGGCCACATCGGCGCTGGAACGCCTGGGCGTCGAGGTATGCGACGGCGGCGAGGTAATGGAGCAGGCGCGCGCCATCAAGTCGCCGCAGGAGATCCAGTGCATCCGCGCGTCCATCGCCGCCTGCGAGGAGGGCATGAGCCGGATGCGCGAGCATCTGAGCCCGGGCATGACCGAGAACGAGCTGTGGTCGATCCTGCACCAGACGAACATCGAGCTCGGCGGGGAATGGATCGAGACGCGCCTCCTGACCTCGGGCCCGAAGACCAACCCGTGGTTTCAGGAGTGCGGCTTCCGCGTGATCCAGGCGGGTGACCTGGTGAGCTTCGACACCGACCTCATCGGACCGTTCGGCTACTGCGCGGACATCTCGCGCACCTACCTCTGCGGCGACGGCAAGGCCAGCGACGCACAGCGTCGGCTTTACGAGCTGGCGCGGCAGCAGATTTGTTCGAACATCGAGCTCATCCGACCGGGCATGGGCCTCAGGGAGCTGGCGGAGAAGAGCTTCAAGCTGCCCGAGAACTGCCGCGCCAACCGCTATTCCGTCGTCGCCCACGGTGTCGGTCTGTGCGACGAGTACCCCCACATCGCCTACCCCGAGGACTTCGACGAACACGGCTACGACGGCGTTATCCTCCCGAACATGACGCTCTGCGTGGAGAGCTACGTCGGCGAGGAGGGAGGCGCCGAAGGCGTCAAGCTGGAGGAGCAGGTGCTGGTCACCGAGGCGGGCGTCGAGGTGCTGTCCACCTTTCCCTTCGAGGACGTCCTTTTCTGACCATCGTGTGCTTGATCCAGATCAGCGCCTCTTCCGCCGCCGGCGCCTATCGTCGTCCGGAGTGACGAGGAACGGAGGATTGGCGCCGTGTTCACGAATATCCTGGTGGCCGCGGATGGCTCGGAGCATGCTCACAAGGCGATCGACATCGGCAGCGATCTCGCGAAAAAGTACGACGCGAACCTCACGCTGCTGCACGTGATGACGCGAGCCGGCTCATCGCGTGTCCCCGAAGAACTGCAGGCATACGCGAGACTGGAGCACGTGGAGGTCACCGAGCGCGACCTCCTCAACTCAGCGGCTGATGAGATTCTCGGACGGGCCGCGGTCCGGGCAAGGGAGCATGGCGTCGCCGATCCCGCCACGGTCAAGGAGGTGGGGGATCCCGCCCGCGCGATCGTCGACTATGCCGGGAATCACGGGATCGACCTGGTCGTGATGGGCCGCCGCGGGCTTGGCGCGGTCCGGGAGTTGCTCATGGGTAGCGTCTCAAACAAGGTCGCGCACGCGGCGCAATGCACCTGCGTCACCGTCTGCTGAGCAGCGCTTCACGTCCACGAAATACGGTAGCCGGCTAAGCGGACGCGCCGCCTGCTTCGGCGGGATGGAATGCCCAGGCCCCATAGCCGACCACGTGGTCCATGGGCCCCGCGGTGTCGCCCGAGTTTCGCAGGTCGAGGCGCGTCGGTCGCAGGCCGCAGCGCCTCGCGACCACGAGGAGCCCACCGATCGCCAGGCAACCACAGGCGTCTTCCGGACCCAGCCGCGAGGCTTCCAGCGCCTCGATGGCGGCGGCTGTCGCCGTATCGCGATGCCTGGCCGTCTCGTAGCCGAGATAGTGGGACAGGTCCGAGCTGATCACGATCAGCGTGTCGCCGCTCCCCCAGACCTTCTCCAGAACCTCTGCCACCTCATCGGCCCGCGCCGAACCCACGACGAGCGGCACGATCGCGACCTGACCCAGGACGACCTGGATGAACGGCAGCTGGACCTCGAGGCTGTGCTCCTGCTGGTGCGGAGCGTCGTCGACGATCACCTGGTCCAGATCCGAGAGCGAGTCCACAGCCGGGCGGTCGACCGGCAGCGTGCCCAGGGGCGTCACGAACGCATCCGCCGCCGGCGCGGCGATGCCCCGGAACGGAACGAAGTGGGCCGGCCCGAGGAGCACGACGCGGCGCACAAGTCCGGCGAGCGCCGCGACCGCGGCATAGGCGCGCGCCGCCACGGGCGCCGAGTAGACGTAACCGGCGTGGGGAACGATCACGGCCTTTGGCGCCGCACCGGCCGACGGTCGCCGCGCCTCGTCCAGATAGCCCTCCACGCCGGCCCGAAGCGCCGACGGGTCGGCGTCGTAGAAGCTCCCCGCCACCGCGGGTGGTCTCATGGTTTCCATATTCCGTTCCCCCTCGGAGCGCCCTTCTCGCGGGACTAGTGTGCCACCGACGGCACCTCCTCACCAACCGGCCGTTTCGCCGCCCAGTCGCGCATGTTGACGAACCTGTGGCGCGGTCCCCAGGCGCCCGGCGTGGCCTCGAACACACCGGCGCAGGCGGCGCCGCACTCGTTGCAGCACCCTTTCGCGTCGAGGCCCCAGCCGCTGAGCCTATATCCGTCGCGGCCAATCAGCACCGCGGCGCATTCGTGGCAGTACGTGCTCCCGCCTTCCGGATCGTAGACGTTGCCCGTGAACGCATACCTGACGCCCTGGTCGCGGGCGATGTCACGCGCCCGGGTGAGCGTGGCGGGCGGTGTCGGCGGCTTGTCCATCATCTTCCAGTCCGGGTGAAAGGCGGTGAAATGCATGGGGACGTCCTGGCCCAGGCGCTCGACCACCCACCGGGCCATCCGCTCGATCTCCTGGGTGGAATCGTTCTCGTCGGGAATGAGCAGCGTGGTGAGCTCGAACCAGACGCCGGTCTCGTGCTTCAAGTATTGGAGCGTGTCGAGCACCGGCCCCAGGCGACCGTTGCAGATCTTCCGGTAGAAGCGGTCCGTGAACGCCTTCAGGTCCACGTTGGCCGCATCCATGTAGCGGTAGAACTCCCTGCGCGGCTCCGGGCAGACATAGCCGGCGGTGACCGCAACGCACCGGACGCCCACCTCGTGGCAGGCCTGAGCCACGTCTATGGCGTATTCGTGAAAGATGACCGGATCGTTGTAGGTGAAGGCGACGCTGCGGCATCCGAGCTCGCGGGCCGCGCGAGCGATCGCCTCCGGCCGGGCCTCGTCGGCAAGGGTCTCCATCTCCCGCGATTTGCTGATGTCCCAGTTCTGGCAGAAGCGGCATGCAAGGTTGCAACCCGCCGTTCCGAAGGACAGCACCGGCGTGCCGGGCAGGAAATGGTTCAGAGGCTTCTTCTCGATGGGATCGATGCAGTAGCCGCTGGAGCGGCCATAGCTGGTAAGCACGATGCGCCCGTCCTGGCAGGCGCGCACGAAGCAAAGCCCCCGCTGGCCCTCGCGCAGCTTGCACAGCCGCGGGCACAGATCGCACTGGGTGCGCCGATCGTCGAGCGCGTGCCAATACTTCGTCGGAACGACGTTCGCCACGTCCTCCACGGGTGATCCGGTCGGTTCCATAACAGGATGAAGTCTCGCACGGCGCGACATCCCCCGCCTTGACGCAGCTCAATAGAGCCGACACGGCGGACATGGCAAAACCACCGCGTATGGCGCGCGCTCGACGGTTCGCGTAGGCTAGGGACAAGGCGGTCGATCCTGCACCGCACCGATCGGGCCGGCCGCCATGCAAGGCGAGTGAGGGCTATGTCGGAAGAATATGGCGAAAGCCTCCAGATCCACCTCAGTCCCCGCGAGCTGGAAGACATCGACGGCTGGCGCAAGGAGCTGTCCATCGACAGCCGCGAGGAAGCGGTGCGCAGGCTCATCAAGTTGGGGCTCAAGGCCTCCCATGAAGGCGGTGACGAACAACACAGCATCGTCCTGTGAGCGTCGGCGCGCGGGGTCGCGCGCACGGGCGGCCCGCCGACTTACCGCAACGCCCCGGTCCGGGCGGTAATCCGTACACCATCGGCGATCCGGTCGCTGGGGTGCAGCACGACCACGTCGCCTTCGACGAGGCCATCCAGAACCTCCGCGATCCGGGCGGTGCTGCGCCCGATGACGACGTGACGTATCGCGGCCCGGCCGGCCGACTCGACGAACACGGCCCAGGCGTCGCCATCGCGAAACAGCGCGCTCATCGGCACGCGAAGCACGTCCCGGCCCTCCCAGGTCACGATGCGCGTCTCGACCCTGTAGCCGTGCCCGAGGGCGCGCCACCGCTCGGGCGGCTCGGCGATGTCGATGATCACATTCACACGCTGCTCCTCGATCCCCAGGGACGAGACCTTGGTGAAGCCGTAAGGCTCCACCCGGCGCACGAATGCGGCAAGGGCGCCGTCGCCGCCCCAGTCCTCGATGAACACCTCCGCCCCCTCCTCCACCCGAACCGCATCGGTCGATAGCAGGTCGACGACGATTTCCAGGTCCCGCGGATCGCCGAGCTCGATGAGCGGCGCGCCGGCAGTGACAACGCCCTCGCTTTCATGATGGACCTGGAGCACCTGACCGTTGACCGGCGCACGCACGTAAACGCAACATGACGAGCCCGGATCGGTCACTATATCCGGCGCCGCCGGCTCGATAAGCCGAGCCCGCGCCATCTCCAGCTCGAAAAGGCGCCGTCTCTGGTTGGCGCGCGCCATGTTGAACTCGGCCTCCCGTGTCTGGAGCAGAAGCTCCGCGCGCTCCAGCGCCTTCTTCGAGATATCGTCGTGCGCGGCAAGCTCCACCGCTCGGGACAGGTCGGACTCGGCGAACCGGAGCTCGGCCTCGGCCCGGGTCACCTCCGCATCCGCAAGCGACAGAGCCGCCTCGGCGGCGCGGGCCTCGGCCACGGCCTGCGCGCGGGACCGAACATCAAGGAACGAGGGATCCTTCGGCTCAATCGTGGCGAGTATGGTCTCGCCGGCCATCACCTTGTCTCCGACCTCGATTTCGATTCTGAGCACGCGCCCGTCGAGGGGCGCGGAGACCACGAAGATATCCCTCACGCGCGTCTCGCCTTCATCGTCGACCGTCACCAGCAGCGTGCCTTGGGTCACCTGACCGGTGTCCACCTGCACGGGCTGCGGCCGGAAGGCGAAAGCCAGACCCGCCAGCACCAGAACGACGAGCGGACCCCAAACGGCGAGACGGCGCCAGCCGGGCTTCATCCCATCTCACTCCCTCGTCTTCAGGACCTGGACCAGGTCGAGGCGGTCCAGGCGCCGGCGCACCAGGAGCCCCGACAACATGGTGGCCACGGTCACGATGGCCACGGCGATACCATAGGTGGAGTCCTCGATGATGACCGGCACGCGATACACCTCGTTGTCGAAAAAACGCGTCATGTACAACGAGAGCCCATATCCGATCAGGCAGCCCAGGGGCAAAGCGATAGCTCCGAGGAGAGCCAGCTCTCCCAACAGGATGTAGGAGACCTCCCCGCGGCGGAAGCCGAGGACCCTGAGGCTCGCCAGCTCGCGGCCACGCTCGGACAACGATATGCGCGTGCTGTTGTAGACCACGCCGAAGGCAAGGAGAGAGGCGAAGGCAACGTAGAAGGTGATGATGAAATTCACCGTCTCCGCGAGGGTGTCGCGAAAGGTCTCGACCGCCGCGGTCCGCAACGTCACCGCCGAAACCGCCGGCATGTCCTTGAGCGCGCGATAGAGCGCGGCCTCGTCCCGTGCATCGGTCTGAAGGAATGCACCCGAGATGGCCGGACCCTCCAGCATGAGGCGGTTGAGCGCCGCCTTGCTCATGTAAACAGGAGTGCCGAGATATGTCTCGAAGATGTCGACAACGGGCAGCCGGCGCACCGGCCGCCGACCCTCCATCACCTCGACGGTCAGCAACTCGCCGCGGCCGACGCCGAGCAGGCGGGCCAGCGTCTTCGTGAGCACCAGGCCCTCGTCCGGCACGCGGACCTGCCGGCCGCTTACGTCGAGCACCCGGTTGAGGTCGGCTTCGGCCACGACGCCGAAGATGGACGCCCGCCGCTCGCGGTTGCCATGACGGAGCCGCACCGGCAAGGCACGGTAAGGCTCAACGGAGAGCACACCCGGCAGGCGCGAGAACTCATGGTGCGTGCGGTCCGAGCGGGCCTCCACCAGGCTCACGGCCACGTCGTGGCGCTGGGTGTCGAAATACTGGACGTCGATCATATGGTCGATGGCGTCCAGCCAGTGGAGCGACATGACCAGGACCGCCACGGCCATGGCGATGCCGAGGGTCGTAAACCCCGAGCGGACGGGCCAGCGCCCCACGTGGCGGAGGACCATCATCGTCGGCTGGTCGAAGATCCCCGCGAAGCCCACGCGCCGGTGCCGGCGGTACAAGGGCGGCGGCGCCGGAACCATGGCCTCCGCCGGTGGGAGCGCGACCGCGCGGCGGACCGCGGCGAGCGCTCCCGCCATCGCCGCCCCTAGGCCCGAGAGCGCCGCCGTGGCGAAGGCGCCGGGGCTCGGCCGGTAATACAGGAACGGGAAACGATAGAACTCGGCGTACTGCGAGGTCAGCTCACGACCCAGCCACGCCCCGACGATGAAGCCCAGGGCGATCCCCAGCACGGTGACGGCAAGAGCGAGCTTCAGGTAGTGCCAGGCGACGGCCCCGTTGCCATAGCCGAACCCCTTGAGAAGGCCGATCTGATCGCGCTCCGTCGCTATCAGGCGGGACAGCACCATGTTCAGAAGGAACGCCGCGACGGCAAGAAAGATGACCGGCAATACGCTGGCAATGATCGCGAGCTGCTCGATCTCGCCGTTGACGAACCACTCGGACGTCTGGTCGCGACGCTCGAAGGCGCCGATCCCGCCGTAAGGCTCCAGGAGATCGTCGAGCCGCTCGATGACCTCGTCCCGGGACGTGTCGCGGCGCAGCGCCAGGCTTACGTCGTTGAAGGCTCCGTCGAAATCGAACGCCGCTTCCAGCGCCTCGCGCCCCATCCAGATTATCCCGAACCTGCGATCGTCGGGCATGAGCGCGCCCGGGGCGATCGTGTAGACGTACTCGGGCGACAAGCCGACGCCAACGATCTCGAGCCGGCGCTTGTGCCCGTTGATGGTGGCGAACAGGTGATCGCCGGGCACGAAACCGTGGGACTCGGCGAAAGATTCGCTGACGACAACCTCGTCCGGACGTTCCCGGCGTACCGATCGCCCCTGCCGGATCACAAGGTCGTTGAGGGCCGGCCGGCCGCGCTCGGGGATGGAGACAAGGCGGCCGACGACGGGCTCCTCGACACGGCGAACGTCCATGGTCACGTCCTCGACGATACGCGTCTCCACGGCGCGGACACCGGGGATACGGGCGATCCGCCGGACAAGGCGCTCGGGCGCGCGCTTGGCCGACGCGAACACGTCGGCGAAGCGGTAGCGCTCGTAGTAGGCGGTCCTCGTCTCCTCCAGGGAGTCGATGACGCCCTGGCTCATGACGAACAGGGCCACCCCGCAGCCGATCACGAGCGCGGTCGCCAGGACCTGGCCGCGAAGGCGCCAGAGATCGCGAAGGAGCTTTCGGTTGAGAGCGCCCATGCCGTCCTACCAGGTGATCTCGCGCGCCGGCCGCCTGGTCGCATTCCCGTGGATGGAAGCAATGCGTCCGTCCCGGAACGACACGACGCGATCCGCAAGATCGGAGATAGCGGCGTTGTGCGTGATGAGAGCGGTGGTGGTCCCCAGCTCGCGGTTCACGCGCTCGATGGCTTCCAGGACGACGATCCCGGTCTGGCTGTCGAGCGCCCCCGTGGGCTCGTCACACAGCAGGACCTCGGGTCGCTTGGCGATGGCCCGCGCGATGGCCACCCGCTGCTGCTCGCCACCGGAAAGCTGGGCCGGGAAATGGTCCATGCGATCGGCCAGATCCACGAGCGCCAGCGCCGCCTCCGGTCGCAGCGGGTTGCGCGCGATCTCGGTCACCAGCCCCACGTTCTCCCGCGCGGTCAGGCTCGGCATGAGGTTGTAGAACTGGAAGACGAAGCCCACGTGCTCGCGGCGATAGGCCGTAAGGGCGCGGTCCCCGAAAGCCGTCAGCTCGTGGTCACGGAAGAAGACCTGGCCCGAGGTGGGCACGTCCAGTCCGCCGAGGATGTTGAGGAGGGTCGACTTGCCGCTGCCGGAAGGACCCACAAGGACAGCGATCTCGCCCTCGAACAGCTCGAGGTCCACGCCGCGCAAGGCATGCACGTCCACCTCGCCGACGCGATAGACCTTGATGAGCTCATGGGTACGGAACACACACGACCGACCGGTCTCGGCGGCCTTCGCTGGACTCGGCATCGTCACGGAGCAAAACCTCACGGTTGCGCCGCCGGCGTATCAGCGCGTCCCGGCGCGCACAACTCCCTTGCTTCGCGCCGACGATGCGCGGCCAAGGCTCCCCACGCCTTGACGCAGATCAAGAGGGCGGGGGCGCCGGGGTTCCCGCCCTCCGGCGGCCGCTATTCGATGATGCCGTAGGGACCATAGGCCACGTGGGTAAGCATGCCGTAGCGCCCGGCGTGGTCGAAGGCATGGGCGCCGGCGCCGGTGAAGGTGCTGCTCACCACGTCCGCCTGGCGGAACTCGAACCCCTCGGGCAGGTGGATGATCGCCCGGTGCGGGTCGCCGGTCACCGGGTTTCGGATCGGCTCAAGAGCGGCATCGCAAACACCGGAGACGAACACGCGTCCCGTCCCCGTCTCCAGGTCGAACTCGAACTCGATGGGCGCGAAGATCGGATCGTGCTCGTGCTCGATGGTCGAGCCGTAGATATTGAACCCCGTCGTGGGCTCCTGCTCCTCGCCTCCCATGATCTTGAACAGGGCCTCGCGTTGCGCCTCGGTGGCGCGGTCGTCGACGATGGCCTGATACGAGCCGCCGCCCAGGTGAACCGGGCCGGGCCAGCGGTAGGTGCCGGCGGCGCGGAGGCCGTCGAGGCGCACGTCGCCGAAATAGCCCTCGTCGATCTCCATCGCCTCGAGGCCCTCGCAGGGCTCCCGGGTGGGCGGCGCGTTGAACTCGCAGGGGCAGCCGTAATCGCAGCTGCAGGTGGCCAGCTTCCTGATTTTGATCATCCAGTCGACGTAGGCCATCTCGTCCTCCCGGGTTACAGGGCCATGAACAGCCGCGCTCAGGCGGCGAGGAGCGTGCCCGCGACGAGCGCGCCGCCCCAGGCGACAAGACCGAGACCAGTCGCCGCGCCCAGGCGGTGGCCGGCCGGCAGGGTCTTCTCCAGCAACACGAAAACGGCGAGGCCGATGATCCAATAGAGGTTCATGACGCCACCCAGGAACAGGAGCCCCATGAGCACCCAGCAGCAGCCGAGGCAGAAGGCCCCGTGCTCGATACCCATCCCGAGGGCTCCCAGCCTGCCCTTTCGCCAGCGCCGCGACAGGAAATCCACGGGCGCGCGGCAGTGCCGGAGGCAAGCCTGCTTGAGCGGCGAGAGCTGGTAGATCCCCGCCCCGATCAGCAGCATGCCGCCGAACGCGACGCTGGTGCTCGCCATCATCGAGGACAGCAGACCCGTGCGCTCGAGGCCCCATTGCAGGCCGGCGGCGCCCACGCTGAACGCGGCCCACGCCAACACGTAGCCCAGGGCGAAGACGCCGGTGGGCACGAAAGGCGCGCCACGCCGGCGTTGTCGGCGGTTGACCAGCGCGTAAAGCAGGATCATCGGCGCCGCGCCGGGCAGCATCATGGCGATCATCATGATCCACCACATGAAGAACATGAGCGC
>JBHICL010000072.1:0-10260 GCA_046759605.1 Alphaproteobacteria bacterium
GAAGATTGGGGTTATCCCGATGAACTTAAACATGGTCACCGAAGAATCTACGGAAGAGACGTCGTCCAGATGATGAAGCAAATTCTTCCCAAGATAATTATATTACAGACAGAAGATGAAGATCCTGTCACGAAAGTCCGTGATATTGCATTTATTCTGAGTTTTTCTAGACAGACGGCAGATCATTGCTTACAGAAACTTGCACGAGCGTCTTTGTTTTCTCTCTTGGTCGTGGCCTTGCTGGTTTAGATGGAACAGCCTTCCCCGTGCGGGCACCAGTTACTTGCTGACCTCGTCCCACTCTAACGCCCGCCTTCCGCATCGGCCGGCTACTTCTCCGTCGCCACGTGCGCTCCGTCCCAGTCGGGGGCCGGCGGGCGCTCGCGGTAATCCTCGATCCGCCGCGCGTAGAGCTGGCAAAGCTCCGCCACGGCGTGCCGGTTGTCGCGGCACAGGGCGAGGCATCCTTCGGCCCGGTCCCAATCCCGGCCCCGATAGGCGGCGAGCATCGCCCCGTTGTGCTCGACCAGGCGGCGAAACTCCGGATCGTCCCGCAGCTCCGCCCCGCCAAGGAGGCCGCATATCCGCACCGCCTCTCGCTTGCCCTTGACCGCGATGAGATCGAGCTCCAGGAGGGCGAACCCATGGGCCACGCGTTCCGCCGTCTCGGGCCCCACGACGATATCGACGCCGTAGTTCTTGGAGAGACCCTCGAGCCGGGCGGCCAGATTGACCGCGTCGCCGAGGACGGAGTAGTCGAAGCGCTGCTCCGAGCCCATGTTGCCGACGACGCAGGCGCCGGTGTTGATGCCGATGCCCACCCGAAGCGGTAGGAAAGTCTCGCCGGCCGCCGCCGCGTCCTTCCGGCGTTCCTCGTTCAGCCGCGCAAGCTCGCCCGTCATCGCGAGGGCGGCCCGGCAGGCATTCGCCGCATGGTCCGGATCCTCGATCGGCGCGTTCCAGAACGCCATGATGCAATCGCCGATGTATTTGTCGATCGTCCCGCGCTCAGCGAGGATGACGCGGGTGAGCGGCGTGAGCAGCCGGTTGATCAGCGAGGTCAGGCCCTGGGGGTCGCCCTTGAACGCCTCGGAGATCGACGTGAAGCCGCGGACGTCGCAGAACAGGAAGCTCATTTCCCTGGTCTCGCCGCCCAGGGCCAGACGCTCGGGATGCGCCGCCAGCTGGTCCACCAGCGACGGCGCGAGGTACTGCCCGAACGCGCTGCGGACGCGCCGGCGCCCCCCTTCCTCGCGCACGTATTTGAGGTAGCTCAGGACCGCGTAGACGACGAACGAAGCGGCCGCGGGATATGTCGCGTCGATCAGCAGGTCGCGGCTCGCATAGAGCTGCCAGGACCCCGCGGTGAGCGCAACCGCGAAGGCCGCGCCGAAGACCAGGGTCCACAGGGAACCGAGCGCGGGCACGAGAAGGACGACCAGGAGGCCGGCCAGAAGCGTCGCCACCAGCTCTGCGCCGAGCGCGAAGTTTGGCCGCGACAGGAACCGGCCACTCGAGACCATGTCGACGATCTGGGCATGAATCTCCACGCCGGGGACCGCGCCACCCAACGGGATGGCCTTGATGTCCAGGAGGCCCACGGCGGAGGTGCCCACGAGGACGGTCCGCCCCGCCACCCGTTCCACCGACGCCGACGCCCGGAGCACGTCCGCCGCGGAAACGTAGCGTCCCGGGTCGAGGCGGGCGAAGTGGACCCAGATCCGGGCGTTATTGTCCGTGGGTATGCGAACCCGGCCGATGCGGACCGCATCGACTCCCGCTTCGTCGGTCTCCACCGAAAGGGCTGGTTCCTCCGCGGCGACGCGAAGAACCTCGAGGCTGAGGGCGGGATGCAGATCCTCGCCGATGGCGACCAGCGCCGGCACGCGGCGGACGACGCCGTCCACCTCCGGAGAGAGGGTGAGCACGCCATGCCCGGATGCCGCGGCCTCGAGCGCGGGCCTGTTGCGCACGAGCGCGGAGAATTTGAACACGTGCGGGCGCGGGTCCGGTCCCCGTTGCACCAGCGCCGGGAGCCGGAGACCGGTCCGGACCTCGGCATCCCCTCCTCCGGGACGCGCGGCCCGGCCGAGGATCACCGCGTGCTCCGCTATGACGCCGGCGAGAACGTCGTCGTTCCCGGGCATGGCCCTGAGCCGTCTCCGGGTCGCCTCGTCGAGCCCCGCGAGCCGCTCCGCCAGCACCTCCGGCGAAAGCCGGTCGGGCTCGGCGAAAATCATGTCGAACCCGATGGCGACCGCCCCGGCCTGGAAAAGGTTCGCGACGAGACGCGCTATCAGGGTCCGCGGCCAGGGCCACTGGCCATACGCGGCGAGGCTCGCATCATCGACATCGACGACGACGACCGCCTCCGTGGGCGCTTCGCGAGGGTCCAGGCGCTGATACAGATCGAAGACGCGCACCCGCGCCAGCTCGACAGGTCCCGGGTCCCATACACGGATCGCGAGCAGCCCGAGAAGCAGCAGACCGCCGAGAAACCGGTCCTTCGTCGCGCCGCCGCGAAGCCTTCCAAAAATCATGGCCCACATCCCCGGCGGCATGCTTGTATGTCGGGTGAAAAACGAACCAGCTCCGCCAAAAGTCGCTCTCGCCGCATCCAGAACCGCCTGCCGTGCGTAGTAACGACTATACTGATGGTCTTACGGAAAGGAGCCAATGATGATTAGCGCCACGGGCCTCCACCGGCGGCTCTCTCTCGTCGTCGCCCTCGTCGTGCTGACGCTGTCGATCCCCGCGCCAGGCGCCGAGGCGCAAACCATCGCCGGCTCCGTCGCCCGGCTCAGGGGCGATGCGGAGGCGAGCCAGGGCGATGCCACCCGTCGCCTGGCCATCGGCGCCACGATCTTCGTCGGCGACGAGATCGCGACGGGGTCCAATACCCGGCTCGAGCTCAGAATGATCGACGGAACCGTCGTTACGCTCGGCGACGACACGCAACTCACCATCGACGAGTTCCTCTACAACGCCGAGACGGAAGAGGGGCGCGGCGTCTTTGGCATCGCGACGGGTGTCTTCCGCGCCATCACCGGAGCCATCACCAAGCTCCGGGAGCCCGAGCTGACGGTCAACACGCCCGTTGCGACCATCGGCATCCGGGGGACCGATTTCTGGGGGGACCAGAAAGCGGACCGGCTGCAACTGGCCCTGCTCTCGGGCGGTCCGATCACGGTGGAGAACGCCGCGGGACGCCTCGAGCTCGTGGCCCAGAAGGAGCTGACCGTGGTCACCAGCCAGGACGCGCCGCCGTCCGAGACCGTCATCCTCACCGATGAGCAGCTTCAAGCGGCGGCGGCGACCGTGGCCTTCTAGACGGGGCGCGCACGCGCGATGAGCGATCCGTCCCCGCCCCTTGCATCGCTCCTCGAGGCCACGGCCCAAGGCGACCGCTCGGCCTTCGCGGAGCTCTACGCGGAGACGGCATCCAGGCTGCTCGGCATCGCGTTGCGCATCGTCGGCCAACGGGACCGGGCGGAGGAAGTGCTGCAGGAGGCGTTCCTGCGCATCTGGAAGCACGCCGGCGATTACGCGCCGGACAGGGGATCGCCCATGGGCTGGATGGCGAGCATCGTGCGCAACCGCGCGATCGACTGGCGCCGCCGCGGCAATCCGGAAACGTCTATCGACGGGATGCCGGAGCGCCGGAGCTGGGCCGATCAGGACCCGAGCCCCCTCGACTGGGCGACAGCCAGCGCCGAGGCAAGACGGCTCAGGGCATGCCTCGACGAGCTCGATACCGGCCCACGAAACTGCGTCGTGATGGCCTATGTCGAAGGCTACACCCATGAGGAGCTGGCGGCGCTTCTCGACTGTCCCCTCGGCACTGTGAAGAGCTGGATCCGGCGAAGCCTCGGGCGCCTCAAGGAGTGCCTGGAGCGATGAGCGAGCGCCTGGACGACCTGGAAGCCGTGGCGGCCGAGTACGTGCTCGGCAGCCTCGCGGCCGACGAGCGGAGGGGCGTGGAGGAGCGGCTCGCCCACGACGCCGAGCTGGCGCGGCACGTCGAGCTGTGGACCGAGCGCCTCGCGCCCCTGGATGAAGCCATCCCCCCCGCCACGCCGTCGCCAGGTGTCTGGCGCCGCATCGAAAGGCAGATCTCGTCCCACGAGGGCGCCGGGGCGGAAACGCGACCCCGGCGCGGCCGCATATGGGAACGCGTGGGGTTCTGGCGCCTGTGGGCCGTCGGAGCAAGCGCGGTGGCGGCCGCACTGGCCGTCCTCGTCCTCGTGACGGCGCTTCCGGACCCCGAACCGAGGACCCGGCTGATCGCCGTTCTGGGCGCGGAAGAGACGAGGCCGGCGTGGCTGGTGGACGCCGATCCGGCGACCGGCGAGCTGACAGCCAGACCGCTTGGCCCGCCGCCCGGTGAACTCGCGGAGCGGTCCCTCGAGCTTTGGCTCATTGCCGCGACCGGGGTCCCACCAAAGTCCCTGGGGCTCTTGGATCCTGCGCGGGAAACCGTGCTTCGGATCGCCCCCGAGACAGCCGCGGCGCTGCAGCAAGCGGTGGCTTTCGCCGTGTCCCTGGAGCCCGCCGGCGGCTCGCCCACCGGCTTGCCCACCGGTCCCGTTCTCTACCAGGGCGCGCCGCTCCCCTGATCACCCGCCCCATGGGTTTCGTCTGATTACGCGTACATAATCGATTAAGTGTGCATAAATGCTTTCCAGCTTTTCATTATCCGCCGGCGCTACGTCTATTGTATGTACAAAGGTTACGAGAATGCCTGATTTGAGAAATTCCCGAGAAATACAGCCCAGGACTGTTCGATGTCTTTCCATCGGACAGATGATCGCCGGTCTCTCCGCAATGCTGGTTGCCCTATTGCTTGTCGTCTCCGGCTTCGGTTTCGCGAAAACCATGGCCATCGGCCGAGAGATCGGCGCGGTCTCTCGACACGGCGTTCCACTCACGAACGCCATCGCGAGCATCCGGCGGGAGCACCTGGAGGAAGCGCTCGCGTTCCAGCGCGCCCTGCGCATGGGACACCTCATGGCGTCGGATCCCGCGGGCGCGGGTTCGTTCGCGGGGGCGAGGGCGCGGCTTGGAGAGCTTTCGAGCTCGGTCGATCAACTGCTGGTCGATGGTCTGGACCTTGCGCGACAGGCGGCGGCCGGCGCCGACGGTACCACGCAAAGGTCATCGCTGTGGAATGTCGTCGGCGGCCTGGAGACGGCGGCGCGCAGCCACACCGCCTTCGCCATGGCCGCGGAGAACACGCTCCGGCGTATCGAGAACGGACCTGGGACAGGCATCGAAAACGAGGTCGCCGGTGTCGAGGCCGCGCGAGAACGCCTGAGCTCCGCCCTTGCACGGGTCGGCGGCGAGGTTGAGGGTTTCAAGGCCGAGACTCTGAAAACGGCGGAGGATTACGAGCTCGGCGCGCGCAGAATGATTGCGTTCGTGAGCGTCATGAGCGTCATCATCGCCGCGCTTGCGTCCCTCACCGTCAGGGGCCGCATCGTCGCTGTCATCAGGGCGCTCACCAACGACATGGCCCTTCTGGCGCGGGGGAACCTCGACGTCGAGGTCGGTGGCGGAGACCGCCGCGACGAAATCGGCGAGATGGCACGGGCGGTCGGCGTGTTCAGGGAGAACGCCATCGCGAAACAGCGGCTCGAGGCCGAGGAGCAGGAGCTGGCCGAGCGCGCCACGCAAGAGAAGCGCGCGCTGATCGACAGGCTCGCATGCGACTTCGAGGCAAGCGTTCTGGCCGTCATGGACTCGGTGTCCGACGCCTCGGTGGACATGCGCACATCGGCCGAGTCGATGGCGACGACGGCGGAGCACGCGAGCCAGCGCGCCACCGCGGTCTCGGCCGCGTCGGAGCAGGCGTCGCTCAACGTCCAGACCGTGGCGAGCGCCGCCGAGGAGCTGAGTGCCTCGATCGGTGAGATCGGCCGTCAGGCGTCGCAGTCCTCGAACACGGCGCTGCGGGCCGTCACCGAGGCGGAGCAGATGAACACCCAGGTGCAGGGCCTGTCGGAAGCGGCCCAGAAGATCGGCGAGATCGTCAACCTGATCAACGAGATCGCCAGCCAGACCAACCTGCTGGCTTTGAACGCCACCATCGAGGCGGCGCGCGCCGGCGCGGCGGGCAAGGGCTTCGCGGTCGTCGCCTCGGAGGTAAAGGCGCTGGCGTCCGAGACGGCAGCGGCAACCGAGCAGATAGCGGGCCAGATCTTGGAGATGCAGGCCGTGACCGAGGCGTCCGTCGGCGTCATTACGCAGATTGGCATGCGCATCAACGAGATTGCCGAGAGCACGGCCGCGATCGCCGCCGCGGTCGAGGAGCAGGACGCGGCCACCAGGGATATCGCGCTGAACGTGCAGCAGGCGGCGCGGGGAACCCAGGACGTCGACCACAACATTGGCGGCGTGAGCCACGCCGCCGCGGAAACCGGCACGGCCGCGAATCAAGTGCTGGCCGCGGCGGGACAGCTCTCCCAGCAGTCCGCGGCCCTGCACGCCACGGTGGACGCCTTCCTACGCGAAATCAGAGCAGCCTGACGCGGCCTCAGCTCGCCCGCGCGTGCGGCCGGGCGGCGCCACCTTCGGAGGCGAAAGCCGTCCGGGGCCGGCTCAGACAGAACTGCGCAATAAGATCGGCCGCCGACTCCGTGCGGCCGCAGGTCGGGCATTCCACAGTCAACCCGCACGGTCGCTTGACGAGAAACGCGTGGCCATCGCGGCGACCGCCGCAAATCACCACATAGTTGTCGTCCCAGGCCGTGCCGTCGATGAACATGGCCGGCGTGCTTGTCGTGGTCACTTGCGTGCGCCTCCCCTGGAGCGATGAGCGTACGTTAACCATGTTTTTCCCGAGCCCGCCTTGAGATGGATCAATGCCAGCGCCGCGCACGCGCCTCAGCGCGTCAACACAGGCCAAGCACCGAGCAGTCCGTCTCGCGCAGCAGGGTCCGCACGTCGAGGGCGCGACCCGGCTCCCCGGAGCGTTCGAGCACGAGCAACGGCGCCGTCTCGCGACGGACGGCATCCTGGATGGCGGTCTCGCTCGCCGGATCGAGCCGCTCGATAACCAGGCTCTGTCCTCTTTCGGCAAGCCAGTCCGAGACCCGCCGCTGGAGGTCTCCCGTCAAGGGCACCGACGAGATCAGCAGCTTCAAAGGGCATCCGAAAATGCGGGCCAGCTCGGCCGCCGTCGCAAAGGTCCGCTCGCCACCGTCGAACAACAGCAGGACCGCGCCGGGCACCCGGCATTTCTCGTTGAGCCAAAGCGCCGAGCAGTCTTCCGGGAGTCGCGCCGCCACGGCGGACCCGGCCACGGTTATGAGATCCCGGCGCTCGGGCTGTCCCGTGACCTCTTCGGCGACCTGCCTGCTGGTGATCCGAAACGACCAGGTCACGCCCCTGCGGCCCGCCGCGGCTGCCAGATCCCGCTGGGCCCGCTCGGCGCGCGCGGCCAGTGCCCGGCGCATCAGCCGCGCGTCGAGCGGCCCCACGGCGCCGGCCTGGCTGTGCACGAGCCGTGTGAATGGAAGCCCCGCGGCCTTGATAAGCTCGGCGTCTTCCACAAAGACGCCCTCGAGCTCCGCCTCGAGGCCGGCCGCCAGCAGAGTGGCGATGTCGATGGCGCTGGCCCCCCTCTCGCTGGCATCCAGGGCCAGGAGAATGCGCTTCAGCGCCGAGAGGCGTGTATCAATCATTGCTTCCGTGCGCCGCCGCCGCACCGAACGCCCGCCGGGCCTCGGCGAACTCGGCGAGCCTCCGCTCCACTTTGTGGTTGAACGTTCCCGTCGGGAACGTGCCGTTGGCCTTGGCCTTCCCCGCCCGCATACCCGACAGGATCTCGATCCCCTCGTCGATCGTCTCGACGGAATAGATGTGAAACTTGCCCGCCTTGGCGGCTTTCACCACGCGTTCGTGCAACATCAGGTGCTCGACGTTGGACTTGGGTATCAGCACGCCCTGCTCACCCGTGAGACCGCGGCCGGCGCAGACGTCGAAGAAACCCTCGATTTTCTCGTTGACGCCGCCTATGGCCTGGACCTGCCCGGTCTGGTTCACCGAGCCGGTCACGGCCAGGGATTGCTTCAGCGGCGCCTCCGCGATCGCGGACAGAAGCGCGTACAGCTCGGCCGAGGACGCGCTGTCCCCTTCTACGCCGCTGTAGGATTGCTCGAACACCAGACTTGCGGTCAACGACAGGGGCTTGTCGGTGGCGTAGCGCGCGCTCAGGTAGCCGGACAGGATCAGCACGCCCTTGGAGTGCAGCGGCCCACCCAGCGCCACCTCCCGCTCGATGTCGATCACCTCGCCGCGGCCCACGCGCACCCGCGCGGTGATCCGGTTTGGCCGGCCGAAGGCGAACCCGGCGATTGCAATCACGGACAGCCCATTTACCTGCCCCACCGAGGCGCCTGCCGTGTCGATGAGGAAGGTGCCGCGCTTGATCTCTTCCTGAACGCGCTCGCGGATGCGGTCCGATCTGTATATCTGCGCCTCGACGGCGGCCCTGACGTCCTCGGCGGCCACTGCCTTGCGGCCCGCGGTCGCCGCATGGTGATTGGCCTCGCGCAAGAGATCGGTCAGCCCCTCGACGTGGGTGGAGATCTTCATGCTGTCGCTGGCCCGGCGCGAGGCGGCCTCGAGGGCCGCCGCCACGGCGCCCCGATCGAACGCCAGGAGCTTCTCCTTCCGCGCCACCGTCGCGACCAACCTGGCGTAGAGCTGAACCGTGTCGGACGAGCGATCGATCTGCTCGTCGAAATCGGCTCCGACCTTGAACAGCTCGTCGAACTCGGGATCGTGCTGCTGCAGCAGGTAGTAAAGAAACCGCTCGCCCACGAGCGCCACCTTGACCTTGAGAGGTATGGGCTCGGGGTCGAGCGTCAGGGTGCTCAACAGCCCGAGCGCTCGCGCCGGCGGCTCGATGCGGATTTCGCCGGACTTGAGCGCCTGCTTGAGACCTTCCCAGGCCATCGGACTCAACAGAAGCTTGCGCGCGTCGAGCAGAAGATAGCCGCCGTTGGCTCGGTGGAGGGCGCCGGGCCGGATGAGGTTGAAGTCCGTGAGCAGGGCCCCCATTTGCGCGCGCTGCTCGATGCGACCGATAAGGCGGTCGTATATGGGGTTGTCCTCGTAGATGACGGAGGCGCTGTCGCGCCCGCCATTGTCGACGATCAGGTTGACGCGATACTTGCGGAAAAGCGCCGGACCGTCCTCCGGCTCCACTCCCTCCTCGGGGCGCGCCTTCTCCGGGCCCGCGAGGAATGCGCCGACGTTGTCGACCACGTCGCCGCCCACCTGCTTGAGGTAAGACACGACCTGGGGCAGCTCTGTGTAGCGTTCGCACAGGGAATCTATGAGGTGTCCCACCGCAAAGCGGGCCGTTTCTTCGTTGAGCTGCCGTACATGATCCCGCGTCTCCTTGAGCCATACCGGGGCGTGCTGAAGAACGATCTTAAGGCGGTCTTGCAACTCGTTGATATCCTGCTCTATTTTTTTCCTCTCGTCGGCGGGCATTTTCTTGAATACATCCGGCGAGGTGACCTCACCGTCCCGGATCGGCGCGAAGGCAAAGCCGACGGGCGTGCGCAGAAGCGCGATGTCGCTTTCCCGCGCCTCCCGCTCGATATCCGCCATCGCCTCCTCGTTGCGCTCCTTGAGCTCCTCCTCGAAAACCTGACGGCGGGTGCGGTATTCCTCGCTCTCGAACGCCGTGTGAAGCGCGGCGCGACAGTCGTCGACGAACCGGGCCATGTCGGCACGCAGCTCGGCGCCGCGCCCGGCCGGAAGCGATATCGCCCTCGGCCGGTGGGGATCCTCGAAGTTGCTGACGTAGCACCAGTCGTCCGGAACCGGCTCGCCGGCGGCGCGTCCCTCCAGAGCTCGGTTGACCACGGTGTGCTTGCCGATGCCCTCCGGGCCGAAGGCAAAGATGTTGTAGCCCGGATAGTCCATGTCGATGCCGAAGCGGATGGCTTCGACGGCGCGCTTCTGGCCGAGCACGTCGGTGTGATCCTCGAGATCGTCCGTCGTCTCGAAATCGAAGGCGCCGGCATCGCAGTGCCAACAGAGTCGTGCGGCATCCAGTGGTTCGGTCATTCGTCAGGCACCTCGTAACAATCCACCAGCGTCGCGGCAGCTGCCGGCCGCGGTGAAGCTAATGTCCGCCACGCGCCGCAACCATGACCTGGGTCCGTTCGACCCTGGCACCTACAGGTATCTCTTGCGGATTGCAATCTTGAAGGAGTCCAGAAGCACCGCCAACAGCACCAGGAG
>JBHICL010000073.1:0-10205 GCA_046759605.1 Alphaproteobacteria bacterium
CACGAAAGGCAGGATGCCGCGATACATGTCCACGAGCGAGATCTCCGGGGGGGCGATGCCGCGGAGATAGAAGATCGAAGGCGCCATGGGCGGCGTCAGATAGGCGGTCTGGAGGACGACCAGGAAAACAACGCTGAACCAAACGATGTCGAAGCCCATCGCCTGCACGATGGGCGTCGCGATCGGCACGATGATAAGGATGATGACGAGCGGATCGAGCATGAACCCGGCGATAAAGGCGATGAACAGGATGAGGAGCAGCGTCGCCCACGGTCCGAGATTGGCGGTTGCAAGAATGCCGTTGATCGCCGACATGCCCCCGGACGCCGCGAACACGGCGGCGAAAGTCGAGCCGGCGACAACGATCGTGAGGATCATGGTCGAGACACGCACCGTGCGCTTGAGCGCGTCCCAGAGAACGGAGAGCCTCAGCTGGCCATAGGCCAGCGTGAGGAGGAGCGTGCCGAACGCTCCCGTCGCCGCCGCCTCCGTCGGCGTGGCGAGTCCGGTCATGATCGAGCCGAGCACCGCGACGATGATGATGATGGGCGGCACCAGCACCTGGAGGGTGATGAGGAGCTTCCGGAACAGCGGCGGCTCATCGGGCGGCGGCGGCAGGCGCGGGCCGTCGGAGGGCCGGAGCACACAGCGCAGGGAGATGTAGAGGATATAGGACCCGGCAAGCAGCAGGCCGGGAATCAGCATCCCGATAAAGATGTCACCGACCGAGGTATTGGCGACCGGGCCAATCACGAGGGCCGGCACCGATGGCGGAATGATCGTGCCGAGGGAGCCGCCGGCGCAGATGGTGCCGCAGATCAGGCCCTTGTCGTACCGGTACTTGAGCATCGCCGGGATGGCGAGCAGGCCGACGATCGATTCGGTGGCGCCGATAACGCCGCTCGAGGCCGCGAACACCACGCACATGGCAATCGTTCCGACGCCGAGACCGCCGGGCACGCGGCGTGTCCACATGTGAATAGCGTCGAACAGCTTCATTGCGATGCCCGACTGCTCGAACATCGACCCCATGAAGATGAACAGCGGCACGGCCGCGAGCACGTTGGAAAGCGCCACTTGCTCGATCTTCTGGATGAGCTGGAAGACGAAGGCGTAGCTGAACGTGTCGAGGCCGAAGGCCACCGCCACGACGAGCATGGCGAGAGCCGCCGGAAATCCGGTCAGGATGGCCGCGATCAGGACTGGGAACATCCATAGCGCGGTCATTGTCCGGTGCTGGGCTGTTCGGCCGGCATCCGACCGGTGAGGGTGAGCACCGCCTTGAAGATCTCGGCGACGGTCTGCAGCGCCCAGGCGACGACGCCGATGAACATCACCGCGCGGAACGGCCAGACGAGCGGATTCCATGCCGAAGCACCGGTTCGCTCCATGGACAAGTAGGCCCCGTGAAAGTGACCCCACAACCGCCAGGCGAGCCATATGAGCAGCGGGAGCATGACGAGCGCATGGCCGCAGAGATCGACGATTGGCCGGGCGTGGCGGCCCAGGAAGGTGTGGAGCAGGTCGACGCGGACGTGAGCGTCGGTGGCGAGCGCGTAGGAAATGGACAGGAGAAAGATCGTGCCCAGCGTCATGGTGCTGACGTCATAGGACCATATGGTGGGCGCCGCGAACGCGTAGCGCATGACCACCTCGTAGACCATGAGCGTCATGAGCACGAGGACGAGCAACGCGGCGACCGACCCGAAGACGCGGCTGACAAACTCGATCGATCGAAGGAAGACGCGCACCGGATCCTACCTGCCGATTTGAGAGGGCTGCGCCGGGGAGCTCCGCGGCCCCCGGCGCAAGTCTAGGCTATTTGATCTCGGAGCGGTACTCGCTTGCGGTCTGCCACTGCTCCACGAAGGCGCGCTGGGCGTCGAGCACTCTCTTGAACCAGCCGCCCTCGGCCGCGGCGGTCTTGTCTTCCCAATCTCGCGTCGCCTTCCTTACCGCCTCGATGTACGAGGGGTCGACCGTGATGAACTCGGCCCCTTCCTCGCTCAGCTTGCGCAAGGCGATCGTGTCGTCGTTGTTGAACTTCATCCACACGTCGAGGACGTTCCACCGGGCCGCGACATCGATCAATTTCTGGGTCCTTTCGTCCAGGCTGTCCCAGGTCGCCTTGTCGAAGACGCATTCCTGGGCCGAGGAGGCCTGGTGCACGCCCGGCATGATCATGTACTTGGCGACCTTGTGGAAGCCAATGGAGTAGTTGATGGCCGGATTCGCCCACTCGATGGCGTCGACGACATTCTTCTCGAGCGCCGGGTACACTTCGGCCCCGGCGAGAACCACTGTCGAGGCTCCGAGGCCGCCGGCGATCTCCGCCCATGCGCCCGACGTCCTGAGCTTCAGGCCCTGGAGGTCCTCGATCTTGCGGATCGGCTTGTGGGAGACCATGTGGATCTCGTCCGCATGACTGCCGCATGGCATCGCGATCACGCCGAACTTCTCCAGTCGCCATTCGCGCCAGAGTACGGCTCCGCCGCCCTCGTACAACCAATGAATGTAGTGCTCGGCCGGCATGGAGCCCGCGTAGCCGCCGAACAGGACCGCCGTCTTGTCCAGGCCGTAGTCGTAGCCCGACCAATGGTGGCCGGCCTGGGCGATGCCCTGCTGGACGGTTTCGGTCACCTTGAGCGGACTGCCGATCGTGCCAGCCGGGAACACCTCGATCTGCACCTCGCCGCCGGTGAGCAGCGCCACGCGCTCGGCGAACCCCTTTGCCATGACTTCGAGGTGGGGGCCGCCGCCCCAACTCGTCGCCATCCGGATCGACTTCTGGGCGTCGGCGGGAGCGGCCATGACCAGAGCTAGGCTGGCGGCCGCAAGTATGCGTCCCATTCTCATCAGTTCCCTCCCGTTTTTTGCCGGGGCTTCCACACGCGCCACCCGGCAAGTCCTTAATATTTCATATATCAGACGCCAGCATGCCGGAGGGTCCATGTGCCGTCAACGCGTTTCGCGGTGCGAAGTGCCGGGCTCGTCATCTGCCTACCCGCCGGCAGCGATCACTGCTCTCGTGCCACCTGTCGTCGGTCATCAGCAATCGCGGCAAGGTCGGCGGCGGCGCGGCTGGATAGTCGATATTCAGGCATTCCTCCCCTTGTGCCGTGCTTCGGCCTCCGCCCAGATTTCGCCCACCGTGCGCTCGCTGATTCCGCTGCTGCACTCCTTGAGAGCCGAAAGATCTTTTCACGGCGAAGTCGTGGGGCGAAGTGAGCGGAGCGTGCCGCCCGTCGGGCCGCTTCAGATGCCGCCGGCGAGGCAGCCTCCGTCCACGACGATGTCGGCGCCGGTGACGAAGCGCGACTGGTCGGAGGCGAGGAAGACGGTGGCGCCGACCAGTTCCTCCAGCTCGCCGAAGCGCCCGGCCGGGGTGCGCGCGAGAGCGACCTTCTTGCGCTCCTCGCTCATCCGCGTCCGATTGAGTTCGGTCATGAAAAAGCCGGGGGAGATCGAATTGACGCGGATGCCTTCTCCGGCCCACTCAGCGGCGAGGGTGCGGGTGAGGCCGAGCACGCCGTGTTTGCTCATGGCGTAGACGGCGGCCTGGGGCCAACCGCGGTGCGCCGCGAGCGAGGCTATGTTGATGATCGTCCCACCGCGTCCGGCGAAATGGCGATAGGCGGCGAGGCAGGCGAAGAACACGCTCTTGAGGTTGGTGTCCATGATCCGGTCGTACTCGTCTCCCGTCATGGCGGCGGTCGGACCAATGGCGGTCGTGCCCTGACAGTTGACCAGTACGCGGATGTCGCTGTGCCGCTCGGCCGCGGCCTCGAACAGGGGATCGAGGTCGGCAAGGCGGGTTGCGTCGCACCGGTGACCGGACACGTTCGCACCGCGGGCGCGGATCTCTCCAACCGCATGCGCCACCGCCCGCTCGTCACGGGCGGCGATGGCGACCGCCGCTCCTGCCGCCGCCAATCCGCCGGCGACCGTCCGACCGATTCCCCCCGAGCCGCCGATGATCAGGGCCGCGGTATCGCGAAGAACTTGCTGCATGCCACCCCCTGCGGATTCTCTCGATCCCGCCTTCGGACCCGAGCTTATGTATGATATATGGGCCGCTATTCTTCAGTATACGGGCGAGGGGTCAACCGCCTTCCGCCGATCAGGAGGTCAACGATGAATGAACCGGTCCGGACCTTGCGACGGGCGAAATCCCTGACAGACCAGGCCGCCGAACAGATCCGCGCGCGGATCGTCGGCGGCGAGTTCGAGCTCGGCGCGCCCTTGTCCGAGAACACCCTCGCCGCCGAGCTCGGCGTTTCGAAAACGCCCGTGCGCGAGGCGCTGCTCAGACTCAGGATGGAGGGCCTGGTTTCCATCCTGCCGCGGCGCGGGACGGTCGTTTTCGACATGACGGCCGACGAGATACGCGAGCTTGGCGAGCTGCGCGAGACGCTGGAGTTGGCGGCCCTCCGTCTCGCGGCAGGTCGCAACCGGATAGCATTGGTGAACGCCCTCGATCGCATCGTCGCCATGATGGGGGGTGCGCTTGCCGACGACGACATCGTGCGCTACCGGAAACTGGACGCTGAGTTCCATCAGGCGCTGTTCGATCACTGCGGCAATCGTTTCATCGTGAGCGCCTATGAGAGCTTCGCCTTCCGCGTTCAGGCCCTGCGCACCCGGCTTTCCGTCGACCCGGCGCTCAATCGGTCCTCCTATCGCGACCATCAGGCGTTGTGCGCGTTGATCGAAAACGATCGGATCGACGAGGCGGCGGAGCGGCTGTCGGCGCATGTGCGGGCCACCATCGCCAACTATGCCGCTACAATCACCGCGCACCGCGGGACTATGGCCTCCTGACCGCGAACCGACCGCGATCGTCGCAGGTCCGCGTTGGAGCCCGATCGCCGAAGGCGCGGAAGTCGAAACCGGCGACAGCGAGATGTCCAGTGAAAGCCTGAGGATCGGTCTCATCGGGATCGGACGTATCGCCCAGGCGCACCTGGATGCGGCCTTGCGGCTGAGGGAGCATGTGTCTCCCGTCGCCTTCTGCAGCCGCAACGAAGTCAATGCCCGGAGGGCGGCGGATCGGGCCGGCGGTGGCCGGATCTATGTGGACTACCGAGCTCTTGTCGCGGACAACGACATCGATGCCGTGGTGGTCTCTACGCCTCATGACCTGCACCATGAGGTATGCCTTGCCGCGATCGACGCCGGCAAGCATGTCCTCGTCGAGAAGCCCATGACGCGCACGGCGCGGGAGGCCGAGGAGCTGGTGGCGGCTGCCCGGACAGCTGGCCTGACGCTGATGGTCGCGCAGAGCCGACGTTTCCCCGACAGCGTGGATAAGTTGTTCTCGCTCCTGTCCGAGCTCGGCGAGATCTTCCGGCTGCACGTGCTCTTTCTCGTCTCGTTCCCATCGCCGCCCACGGACTGGTGGCGTTCCGCCGAGCGGGCTGGGGGGTTGGTGATCATGTTGCAGGGCAGCCATGCTCTGGACAGCGTGCTGTGGTGGAAAGGTGAAGCGCCCCGGGAAGTGTACGCGAAGGTCGACCGGCGTAACGACGCTTGGGAGGGCGAGGACGAGGCGGATATCTTCTGCGCTTTCGCGGGCGGCGCGACCGCGTCGGTGCACCTGTCGCTCAACACGACGCCCCCACTGCACGAAAGCCTGATCGTCGGCGACCACGGGCGCCTGAGGCTCATCGAGTATCCCACGGGTCGGCCCTTCGGCTTCGGCTACCGGCTCGAGCACAACGGATCGGTCGTGTTCGAGGAGGCCGAGGCGCGGCCCTACCTCGCCCAGCTCCGCGAGTTCGCGGCAGCCGTGCGGGAGGGACGACCGCCGCTCGCCTCCGGCGCCGAGATATTGCCGGTCATGCGCACCCTCGACGCGGCCCGGCGCTCGGCGCGAACCGGCCGGCCGGAGCGGCTCTGACCCGAGCGGGATCGGGTTGTAACTCTCTGAAATTTCGAGGAAAAATTTTTGCGCGGTTAAGCGAACATTAACCCTTCTGCCGCGAAACTGCCGTCTGGACCACTCTTTCTCACGACCCGACGAGGCCCGGTGTGAAACAGTCCTATCTGGCGACGATAATCTTGCTGGAGCGCATGCACCGCCAGTTTCTCGAGGTGGTGAAGACAGAGCTCGATCGTCTCGAAATTCGCGACGTCAACAACGTCCAGGCCCTGATCCTGTACAATATCGGCTTCGAGGAAATGACCGTCGGCGAGCTCACGCTGCGCGGTTACTATCTCGGCTCCAACGTCTCCTACAACGTCAAGAAGATGACCGAGAACGGTTACCTCAAGCACGAGCGTTCCGCCCACGACCGGCGCTCCGTGCGCGTGAGCCTCACGGAGAAGGGGCATTGGCTGCGCTCGCAGCTGGAGGCGATGTTCGATCGCCACCTGGAGGGGCTCGACAACCATATCGGCCAGGAGGATCTGGCCGGGGCCAACGGCAACCTGCGCCAGCTGGAGCGGTTCTGGCTGCAGCAGTTGGGCTTTGGGCCCAGGGTTGCCGAACTTCCCACACTGAACCCCGCGGCCTGACCTGGTCGCCGCGAAGCCGCTCTCAGGTCACGAACATTTCGCTGGGGTTGGAGACGCGTCGGGCGAGCTCGGCGCGCAGCTTCGTGAGCGCCTTGGCCTCGATCTGGCGGATGCGTTCCTTGCTGACGCCGAATGTCTCGCCGATCTCGGCCAGCGTGCTCTTCTCGTCCTCTAGGAATCTCCTGACGATGATCTGACGCTCGCGCGGGGTGAGGGCGTCGAGGGCGCCGCGCAGCCACTCCGAGCGTGTCTCGCCGTCAACCGTCGCCACCGCCCGCTCCTCGGGCGAAGGAAGGTCCTCGGCGAGCAGATCGATCTGCTCGCTGCCGTCATCCGAGCCCACGGCAGCGTTCAACGAAGTGTCCGGACCGCCAAGGTGGGCTTCCATACGCTCCACGTCCACCGAGCGCACGTTGAGCGCCTCGGCCACGCGCTCTCTGTCTTCGCTCGTGAGCCCGCCGTCGGGGCTCGTGGCCAGCCGCGCGCGCACACGGCGCAGATTGAAGAACAACCGTCGCTGGGCCGGTGTCGTGGCGACGCGGACCATGGAGTTGTGGCGCAGGATGTAGTCCTGGATAGCCGCCATGATCCACCACGAACCATAGGTCGAGAACCGCGCGTTCCGCTCGGGATCGAAACGCGATGCGGCCTCCATCAGGCCGATGTTCCCTTCCTGGATCAGATCGCCGATCGGAAGGCCATAGCCGCGGAAGCCCCAGGCGATGCGCACGACGAAGCGCGCATACGCCTCGATCAGGCGGTGCAACGCCGCCTCGTCCTGCTCATCCCGCCAGCGCCGCGCCAGCTCGAACTCCACGTCCCGGTCAAGAACCTCGGCACCCATCGTCGTGGCTACGTAACGCCGGTTGCCACGCTCGATTTCGGCCGATTCGGCGGCTGCCATGACATCAATCCTTTGACAACTTCCTGCGTTGGCCTATATCGACTTCGATAACCACATGGGATTGGTATCGGGTCGATACCAAAACATAGTTTGATTTGAGCGTGAGCGCAAACATTATTATCGACTCGATACCATAGTGCAGGACGGGCGGTGGATCGGCGTGCCGGCCTCTGAGACCGGAGAAAGACTGGCGGACCTGCTGGATCGCTTCGGGCGAATGGCCCGGGCCCTGCAGTTCGCCCACGGCCTCAATCCCGCGCAGTGGGAGTGCCTTCGGCTCATCGCCCGGGTCAACTGTCTTTCCCGCACGCCGAGCGCGCTTGCGATCTTCCTCGGAACAACGAAGGGGACGGCAAGCCAGACCATTATCGCGCTCGAGAACAAGGGCTGCGTTCGACGCGCCCGCACGGATGGGGACCGGCGCGTGACGCGCCTGGAAATCACCGAGACGGGACAAGAGCTGCTTGCCCGGGATCCCCTGTTGTGCCTGGAGCAGGCCGTGCAGCGGCTGCCGCTGGAGCTTGTCGAGACGCTCACCGAGGGCATGGGCTGCCTCACCGACAGCTTGCAGAGCTATTACGGCAAGAGGGAGTTCGGGGTTTGCGTTCGCTGTGGCCACTTCCGCGGCACGACCGACAACGGGGGCGCCCATTGCGGCCTCAAGGAAACCGAGCTGCCGGCGGAGGAGGCAAAGCGCCTATGCGTGAACTTCAGCTCGGATCAAGCTGAGGCACAAGGTTAGTTTCAACCTGTAAATGCTTGTATTCCTGTCTGTGCCCGTCCCAGGATCAGGGCGTGAATGTCGTGCGTCCCCTCGTACGTGTTGACCGCCTCGAGGTTCATGACGTGTCGGATCACGTGATACTCGTCGGCAATGCCATTGCCGCCATGCATATCTCTCGACATGCGCGCCACGTCGAGCGCCTTGCCGCAAGAATTGCGTTTCAGCATCGAGATCATCTCGGGCGTCGCCCTGCCGTCGTCGGTCAGCCGACCCAACCTGAGGCAGGCCTGGAGACCGAGCGCGATCTCCGTCTGCATGTCCGCGAGCTTGCGTTGTATGAGCTGGTTGGCCGCGAGGGGCCGGCCAAACTGGCTGCGCTCGAGCGTGTAGGAACGCGCGGCGTGCCAGCAGAACTCCGCCGCGCCCAGGGCTCCCCAGGCGATCCCGTAGCGGGCCTTGTTGAGACAGCCGAACGGGGCCTTGAGGCCCGAGGCGTTCGGTAGCCGGTTCTCCTCCGGCACGAAGACCTCGTCCATGGCGATCTGGCCTGTCACCGAGGCCCGCAGCGAGAACTTTCCTTCGATCTTCGGGGTGGCGAGGCCGCTCATTCCGCGTTCGAGCACGAAACCGGCAATCGTTCCGGTGGGATCCTTGGCCCAGACGACGAGGACGTCGGCGATCGGCGAGTTCGTAATCCAGGATTTGGTTCCGCTGAGGATCCAGCCCCCATCCGCTTTCCGCGCCCGACTCTTCATCCCCGCGGGGTCCGAACCGTGGTCCGGCTCGGTAAGGCCGAAGCACCCCACCAGCTCGCCGGTGGCGAGCCGCGGCAGATACCTTCGTCTTTGATCTTCGGATCCGTAGGCGTGGATCGGGTACATCACCAAGGACGACTGCACACTCATGGCGGAGCGATAACCGGAGTCGACGCGCTCCACCTCGCGAGCGATCAGGCCATAGCTCACGTGGTTGACGCCCGCGCAACCGTATTCCTCCGGAAGCGTCGCGCCGAGAAGGCCGAGCTCGCCCAGCTCGTTCATGATTCCGCGATCGAAGCGCTCGTGCCGGTTGGCCTCGAGGATCCGCGGCATGAGCTTGTCCTGGCAGTAAGCCCGCGTGGTGTCGCGTACAAGCCGCTCGTCCTGGGCGAGCTGGTCCTCGAGGAACAGCGGGTCGTCCCACTGAAACCTTTCGGCGCCGGCCGGGCGGCCGGAAGGCGCCTTGTTGTCAGCGAGTGTCACGTGCGTTCTCGTCCCGACGACTGACCGAAGCGACCGACGTTCTGGAAGCCGGTATTGTAGTATATCCCCGCCGGGCGGCGCGGGGCCATCCCACCGGTGCCCGCCGCGAAAAAGGCGAACGGGAGCGATGGCTGGATGAAAGGTGGACGACGCGACGGCGGTGAGCCCGGGCGCGAGTACATCATCGAGTTCCGCCAGGTCGGCCACGCCGTGAAGGTTTCGGCGGTCGATCCGGCAACCCTCACCGAGGTCTCGATCTTTGGCCCGCCCGGCGCGGGGCGGGCGGCCCTGGAAAGAGCGGCCGTGCGCAAGCTGGAGTACGCGCTCAGGAAAAAGCCCGGGCGAACCGAGAGCGACGACAGCGGGCAGGGTGGTCGCTTCGTATGACGCGGTGCTTATGCGTTTGTGGGCTTGTTCATTACGGCATTTTCCGTCGCGTGCATTCGTGCGAACATATCTGCTTCGGATATCGTCGTGATCCGATAACCGGTATCGGTCACAAGAAATCAGGGAGTTGAGAGGAGGAGCAATGCTGAAACCTTCGGAAGACGCAGCCAACCTCAGGAAAGCACTGCAGGTATCGGCTGCTTTCGTCGTCGCGGCCGCCGTGCTGGGAGCGGGCCCGGCACTTGCCGAGGGGGCGAAGATCGGCGCGGCTATCCCGATGACGGGTGCGCTGCAGACCTTTGGCCCAACGACACTGAGCGGCATTCAGATGGCCGTGGACGAGGTGAACGCCGCCGGCGGGGTCCTGGGCGGCGAGCTCCAGCTTATCGTCGGCGACACCCAGACGAATCCGCAAGCCGGTGTTGACGCCGCC
>JBHICL010000074.1:0-10168 GCA_046759605.1 Alphaproteobacteria bacterium
AACAGGATCGCGGCGACCGTCAGGTAATGGGCCAGACCGATCTCTAGCATCAGGCGCCGCCTCCCGTGGGAACCTTCCTGACCTCCAGCACCTCGTCCCGGCGACGGCCGACCTGGTCCCGGATGCGCTGGCGGCGAACGTCCGGCCGCCGCCGCAACGTGAGCACGATGGCGCCGACCATCGCGATCAACAGCACCAGCCCCGCGGCCTGGAAGAGATAAATGAAGTCCGTATAAATGAGCCGGCCAAGCGCGCGCGTGTTGGTCACGTCGTCCGGGGCCGGCCGCGGCGCCACAGCCACGCTCGCCGCGTCCGGAGCGATGATCCAGCTGGCGAAGATCACGATCAGCTCGAGCAGCAGGATGAGCCCGATGAGAGCTCCGATGGGAAGGTACTGAAGGAAGCCCTCGCGCAATGCGGCGAAATTGATGTCGAGCATCATGACGACGAACAGGAACAGGACCGCGACCGCGCCCACGTAGACGACCACCAGGATCATCGCCAGGAACTCGGCGCCCAGAAGCACGAACAGGCCGGCCGAGTTGAAGAAGGCCAGGATGAGGAAGAGCACGGAATGCACGGGGTTCCTCGCCGAGATCACCACGACCCCGGCCGCCACCACCACCGCGGCGAAGAGATAGAAGACGAGCGCCTGGATGATCATCTTGTCTTCGCTACCGGTAAGGCGCGTCGGCGGCGAGGGCCGCCGCCAGCTCCTCCTCCCAGCGATCGCCGTTCGCCAGGAGCTTCTCCTTGTTGTACATCAGCTCCTCCCGCGTCTCGGTGGCGAACTCGAAGTTCGGCCCCTCGACGATGGCATCCACCGGACACGATTCCTCGCAGAAGCCGCAGTAGATGCACTTGGTCATGTCGATGTCGTAGCGCGTCGTGCGCCGGCTGCCGTCCTCGCGCGGCTCGGCCTCGATGGTGATGGCCTGGGCCGGGCAGATCGCCTCGCACAGCTTGCATGCGATGCACCGCTCCTCGCCGTTGGGGTAGCGGCGCAACGCGTGCTCGCCGCGGAAGCGCGGACTGAGCGGTCCCTTCTCGTACGGATAGTTGAGCGTCACCTTGCGCCGGAACATGTAGCGCAGGGTGAGCCACATCCCGGCGGCAATCTCCCTCAGCAGCAGAGCACGGGCGCTACGATCGACGAAGGCCATGACCGGACACCTCGGTTTGTGGGGCGAACCTCATGTGCCCTCCGGCAGCCAGCCGAAGGCGAAGAGCGCGCCCGCGGTCACCACGACCCAGAGAAGCGAGAACGGCAGAAACACCTTCCAGCCGAGCCGCATCAACTGGTCGTAGCGATAGCGCGGGAGTGTCGCCCGCACCCATAGGAACACGAACAGAATCAGCGACACCTTGAGCGCGAACCAGACGACGCCCGGCACCCAGGTGAAGGGTGGAAACGCGAACGGCGGGAGCCAGCCTCCGAGGAACAGGATCACCGTCATCGCGCTCATGAGGATCATGTTGGCGTACTCGCCCAGGAAAAACAGGCCGAAGGCCATGGCCGAGTATTCGACGTTGTAGCCCGAAACGAGCTCGGCCTCCGCCTCGGGCAGGTCGAAGGGCGCGCGGTTGGTCTCGGCCAGCGCCGAGACGACGAAGATGACGAACATCGGCAAGAGCGGAATGAAGAACCACACCCGCTCCTGCGCCCGCACGATGTCCGAGAGGTTGAGCGAGCCCGCCGCCACGAGCACGGTGATCATCACGAACCCGATGGACACCTCGTAGGACACCATCTGCGCGGCCGAACGCAGGGCGCCGAGGAACGCATACTTCGAGTTGGACGCCCAGCCGGCCATGATGATGCCGTACACGCCGAGAGAGCTGATGGCGAAGAGGTAGAGGATGCCGACGTTGATGTCGGCAATGACCCAGCCGTCGTCGAAGGGGATAACGGCCCAGCCGACCATCGCCAGGACGAAGGTGAGCATCGGCGCCGCCATGAACACGCCGCGATTGGCCCCGGTGGGGATCACCGTCTCCTTGAGCATCATCTTGAGCGCGTCGGCGAAGGGCTGGAGCAGGCCGAAAGGACCGACCACGTTCGGCCCCATCCGCAGCTGCATGGCGCTTATGACCTTTCGCTCGGCGTAGGTGAGGTAGGCGACCGCGAGCAGGATCGGCACCAGCACCAGCAGGATCTGGCCGAGGATTATGAGCGTCGGCCACGCGTAACCGGTCCACAGCTCAGCCATCGGTGCCCGTCTTTCGTTCCTTCGGCGCCACGAGCTCGTGCGTGCACCGCGCCATCGTCTCCGAGGCGCGGCTTATGGGATCGGTCATGTAGAAGTTGCCGACCGGGAGTTCGAACGGCGCCGGCGTCATCTCGCCGGGAGCGCCGAACTCGCCCCACTCGGCCGGAACCACCTCGTCGACGCGGTCGAACACCGGGTTGACCTCGACCAGGCGCCGCCGGACGTCGCCCAGCGTGTTGAAGCCGACGCCGTGCCGCAGCACGTCCGAGAGCGCGCGAATGATGGTCCAGTCCTCTCTCGCCTCGCCCAGGGGCGGCATCGCGGGCCGGGCGAGCTGCACCCGTCCCTCGGCGTTGACGTAGGTACCATGCTTTTCGGTGTAGGCCGCCGCCGGCAGGATCACGTCGGCACGATGGGCGCCGGCGTCGCCATGGTGGCCCTGGTAGATCACGAAGGCATCGCCCAGACGGGACGTGTCGAGCTCATCGGCGCCGAGCAGGAACAGGGCCTCGATCGCGCCGCTTGCGGCGCCGTCGAGGATACCGTCCACGTCTCGCCCACCTTCGCCGGGAACGAAGCCGAGGTCGAGGCCGCCCACGCGGGCGGCCGCGATGTGCAACACGTTGAAGCCGTTCCAGCCGTCCCGCACGAGACCGCAGTCCTCGGCGATGCCGCGCGCCGTCGCCAGCACGGCCGCGCCGTCGGGCCGCGCCAGGGCGCCCATGCCGACGATCACGACCGGCCTCTCGGCGCCGGCGAGCGTGTCCCGGAAGGGGTGGTGGCCGGCGGCGATCTCGGCAAGGGTTTCGGGTCCGGCACCGAGGATGTCGGCCCCGTAGGTGAGGTCCACCGGTTCGCCCACCAGTCCGACCTTGAGGTCGTTGTGAATCCAGGCCTTGCGCAGGCGGGTGTTGACGAGCGGCGCCTCCCAACGCGGATTGGCCCCCACGAGGAGCGCGGCGTCCGCCTGCTCGAGCCCGGCGATGGTGGTGTTCAGCAGATAGCCGGCGCGGGTCGAGGCGTCGATCCGCGCCCCGTCCTGACGGCAGTCGATGTGGGGCGATCCGAGGCGGGTCATGAGCTCCTTGAGGGCCAGCATCGCCTCGGCATCGCACAAGTCGCCGGCGATGGCAGCGACACTTTCGCCCCGGATGCCCGCAAGGCGCCGGGCGATCGTCTGGAAGGCTTCGCTCCAGCTTGCCGGCCTCAGCTTGCCGTCCGCGCGAACGTAAGGCCTGTCGAGACGCTGGCGGCGCAGACCGTCGCACGCAAAACGTGATTTGTCCGACAGCCACTCCTCGTTCACGTCCTCGTTGAGGCGTGGCAGGATCCGCAGCACCTCGGCGCCACGGGCGTCGACACGAATCGCGCTGCCCACGGCATCGAGCACGTCGATCGACTCGGTCTTGTTGAGCTCCCACGGCCGGGCGACGAAAGCGTACGGCTTCGAGGTGAGCGCGCCCACCGGGCACAGGTCGATGACGTTGCCGCTCAGCTCGGAATCCAGCGACCTCTCGAGGTAGGTGGTAATCTCGGCGTTCTCGCCCCGGCCCAGCATGCCGAGCTCGGGAACGCCGGCGATCTCGGTGGCAAAGCGGACGCAGCGCGTGCAGTGGATGCAGCGCGTCATGATCGTCTTGATCAGCGGGCCCATGTACTTGTCCTTGACCGCCCGCTTGTTCTCCTGGAAGCGGGAGCGGTCGAAGCCATAGGCCATGGCCTGGTCCTGCAGGTCGCACTCGCCGCCCTGGTCGCAGATCGGACAGTCGAGGGGATGGTTGATCAGCAGAAACTCCATTACCCCGCGGCGCGCGGCCTTCACCCCATCGGTATCGGTGCGGATCACCATGCCGTCGCCCACGGGCATGGCGCACGACGCGATGGGCTTGGGCGAGCGCTCCATCTCCACGAGGCACATGCGGCAGTTGCCGGCGATGGAAAGGCGCTCGTGATAGCAGAAATGCGGGATCTCCTTGCCGGCGAGCTGGCAGGCCTGGAGCACAGTGATTCCCGCCGGAACCTCGATCTCCTGGCCGTCGATGGTCAGCTTGGGCATCCCCGTGCCTTCCCTATTGCGCCGCCGCCGGCGTCGCTTCCCGGCGCTTGCGTTCGACGATGCGATGCTCGAGTTCCGGCCGGAAGTGGCGGATGAGGCCCTGGATGGGCCACGCCGCCGCGTCGCCGAGGGCGCAGATCGTATGGCCCTCGACCTGCCGCGAGACCTGCTCCAAGAGGTCGATCTCATCGATCTCCGCGTTGCCCGAGATCATCCGCGTAAGCACCCGGTACATCCAGCCGGTGCCTTCGCGGCACGGCGTGCACTGGCCGCAGCTCTCATGCATGTAGAAATGAGCGAGGCGCGCGATCGCCGCAACGATGTCGGTGGACCGATCCATGACGATGACCGCGGCGGTGCCCAGGCCCGACTTGACCTCGCGCAGGCTGTCGAAGTCCATCAGCACGTCGTCGCAGATCGACTTCGGAATGAGGGGCACGGACGAGCCGCCGGGGATGACCGCGAGCAGGTTGTCCCAGCCCCCGCGCACCCCGCCGGCGTGCTTTTCGATGAGCTCCCTGAGCGGGATGCCCATCTCCTCTTCCACATTGCACGGATGCTCCACGTGCCCGGAGATGCAGAAGATCTTGGTGCCCGCGTTGTTGGGCCGGCCAAGGCCGGCGAACCAGGCCGAGCCGCGGCGCAGGATCTCAGGCGCAACGGCGATGGTCTCGACGTTGTTGACCGTGGTCGGACAACCATAGAGCCCCGATGCGGCCGGGAACGGCGGCTTCAGCCGCGGCTGTCCCTTCTTGCCCTCGAGGCTTTCCAGGAGCGCCGTCTCCTCGCCGCAGATGTAGGCCCCGGCGCCGCGATGCAGATAGATGTCGAAATCCCAGCCGGAGCCGCAGGCGTTCGGCCCGATGAGGCCCGCCTCATAGGCTTCGTCGATGGCGTGCTGGAGGCGCTGCGCCTCGTCGTAGAATTCGCCCCGTATATAGATGTAGCCGGCATGGGCCCCCATGGCGAAGCCGGAGACCAGGCTCCCCTCCAGCAGCACATGGGGATCGAAGCGCATGATCTCCCGGTCCTTGCACGTCCCCGGCTCGGACTCGTCGGCGTTCACGACCAGGTAGTGGGGACGGCCGGTATCCTGCTTCGGCATGAAGGACCATTTGACGCCGGTCGGGAAGCCCGCGCCGCCGCGGCCGCGCAGGCCGGACCCCTTGATCTCCTCGACGATCCTGTCGCGGCCGAGCTCGAGGAGCGCCTTCGTGTCGTCCCACACGCCCCGCCGTCGCGCCCCATCGAGGCGCCAGTCGTCCTGACCATAAAGGTTCCTGAAAATGCGGTCGGAGTTGCGGAGCATCAGTCCTCCGCCGCCTCCGTGGCCGCGCCGCCCGCCCGCTCCGTGAGCGTGGTGAGCCCGCCCACGGGCTCGGAGCCACGCCTGCCCGTCTGCGATCCCGAGGGCGGCACCTCGCCCCGCTTTAGCGCCTCGAGGATCGCTTCCAACGATTCCGGCGTCAGGTCCTCGTAGTAATTGTCGTTGATCTGAACCATTGGCGCGTTGCAACAGGCGCCGAGACACTCCACCTCGGTGAGCGTGAAAAGGCCGTCGGCGCTGGTCTCGCCGAGCTCGCAGCCCGCCACGCGCCGACAGGTGTCGGTCAGCGCGTCGGAGCCGCGCAGCCAGCATGGCGTGGTTCGGCAGATCTGCACGAAGTGCCTGCCCACCGGTTGAAGGTTTAACATGGAGTAGAACGTGGCGGCCTCGTGCACGCGGATGAGCGGCATACCGAGATAATCCGCCACATACTCGATGGCCGCGCGAGGCAGCCACCCGCCGCACTGCCGTTGCGCCAGGTCGAACAGCGGCAGTATGGCGCTCGCCTGCCGGCCCTCGGGGTAGCGCGCGAGGATTCGCTCCGCCAACGCGCGGTTCTCGGACGAGAACTCGAACGCCCCGGCCGGCGTGTGGTCGCGGTCCGTCACCGGTCGATCTCTCCGAAGACGATGTCGAGGCTGCCGATGACGGCGGGGATGTCGGCCAGCATGTGCCCCTTGGTGAGGAATTCGAGCGCCTGGAGGAAAGCAAACCCCGGCGAGCGGATCTTGCACCGGTAGGGCTTGTTGGTACCGTCGGAGACGAGATAAACGGCGAACTCGCCCTTCGGCGCCTCCACCGCCGTATAGGTTTCGCCCGCGGGCACGTGGTAGCCCTCGGTATAGAGCTTGAAGTGGTGGATGAGCGCTTCCATCGAGCGCTTCATCTCGCCGCGACGCGGCGGCGTCACCTTGTGGTCCTGGGTCACGACCGGACCTTCGGGCATCTGCTCGAGGGACTGCTCCATGATGCGCAGGCTCTGCCGCATCTCCTCGATGCGCACCAGATAGCGGGCGTAGCAATCGCCGGTCTTGCCCACGGGCACGTCGAAGTCCATGCGATCGTAGGCGTCGTAAGGCTGGGCCTTGCGCAGATCCCACGCCACGCCGGACGCGCGCAGGCACGGCCCGGTAAGGCCCCAGTCGGCGGCGTCCTCGGCCGAAATCGCGCCGATGTCCACGGTGCGCTGCTTGAAGATCCGGTTCTCCGACAGCAGCTCCTCCATGTCGTCGATGAACTTGGGAAACCGCTCGATGAAGGCACGGATGTCATCGGTGAGGCCGGCCGGCAAGTCTTGGTGCACGCCACCCGGTCTGAAATAAGCGGCGTGCAGGCGGGCGCCCGACACCCGCTCGTAGAACTCCATCAGCTTCTCGCGCTCCTCGAAGCCCCACAGAAGCGGCGTCATGGCGCCGACGTCGAGTGCGAGCGTGGTGAGGTTCAGCAGGTGGTTCAGCAGACGCGTGATCTCGGAGAACAGCACCCGGATGTACTGACCGCGCTCCGGCACGGCGATGTCCAGCAGCTTCTCGGTGGCGAGGGCGAACGCGTGCTCCTGGCACATGGGCGAGACGTAGTCGAGCCGGTCGAAGTACGGCACCGCCTGGAGGTAGGTCTTGTATTCGATGAGCTTCTCGGTGCCCCGATGGAGGAGACCGATATGGGGGTCGGCGCGCTCGACCACCTCTCCGTCCATCTCCAGAACGAGGCGCAGCACGCCGTGGGCCGCGGGGTGCTGCGGCCCGAAGTTCATGGTCAGGTTCTTGATGGCGACCTCGGACATCAGGCCCCTCCCCCGTTGCCGCCGCCGTTGCCCGCGTCTTCGTCCGCCTTCTCGTCCCCTGGCAGCACGTGTGTGATCCCCTCCCAGGGGCTCAGGAAATCGAATGTACGGAAATCCTGCGTCAGATTTACCGGGTCATAGACGACGCGCTTCTGAACCTCGTCGTAGCGCAGCTCGACATGGCCGGTGAGCGGGAAGTCCTTGCGCAGGGGATGGCCCTCGAAGCCGTAGTCGGTGAGGATCCGCCTGAGGTCCGGGTGACCGGAAAAATATATGCCATAAAGGTCCCACGCCTCGCGCTCGTACCAACCGGCGCAGCTGAACACGCCGGTGACGGTTGGAACCGGCGTGTGTTCGTCCGCGACGACCTTGACCCGGAGACGCTGGTTCTGGGCGAGTGACAGCAGGTTGTAGACGACTTCGAAACGCTGCTCCCGTCCCGGATAGTCGACGCCGCACAGGTCCACCAACATCCTGAACTGGGTGTTGCTGTCGTCGCGCAGGAACTTCAAAGCGTCGACGAGGCCGGCGGGACGGACCTGGACCACGAGCTCGTCGTTGCTCACGTCGGTCCGCAGCACGTCCTGCGGTAACGCCGCGGCAACGTATTCGCCAAGGTCAAGGAGCGCCTGGTTCATGTCTGGCCCGTCAGCGGAAGGTCATTCCGGCGCGCGGCTACCGGATAATGCTCGTCGTCCGCCGAATTTTCTTCTGCAGCTGCAGAATGCCGTACAGCAGCGCTTCGGCGGTCGGCGGACAGCCCGGTACGTAGATGTCGACCGGAACGATCCGGTCGCAACCCCGCACAACCGAGTAGGAATAGTGATAGTACCCACCCCCGTTGGCGCAGGATCCCATGGAAATGACCCAACGGGGCTCGGCCATCTGGTCGTACACCTTGCGCAGCGCCGGCGCCATCTTGTTGCACAGGGTGCCGGCAACGATCATCACGTCCGACTGCCGCGGGGTGGCTCGGAAGAGGACGCCGAAACGGTCGAGGTCATAGCGCGACGCCGCCGTATGCATCATCTCGACCGCGCAGCAGGCCAACCCGAAGGTCATCGGCCACAGCGAGCCGGTTCTCGCCCAGGCGACCAGCTTGTCCAACTGGGCGACCACGAAGCCCTTGTCAGCGAGCTCGTCGGTCACCGACCTGAGGACCGCGTCCTCCGCCGTTCCCGGCGCGAGCGCGTCCTCGTCCGAAGTGCCGGCCGGAGCTGACCTCACTCCCATTCCAGAGCTCCCTTCCTCCACTCGTATATGAAGCCCACGGTCAGGATGACCAGGAACACCACCATCGACCAGAAGCCGAACAGCCCGATGTCACCCAGGGCCACCGCCCACGGAAACAGGAACGCCACCTCCAGGTCGAAGATGATGAACAAGAGCGTGATCAGATAGAAGCGCACGTCGAACTTGATGCGCGCGTCCTCGAACGCCTCGAACCCGCACTCGTAAGCGGAATTCTTCTCGCTGTCGGGGCGCTGCTCGCCCATGAGGTACGAGGCCGCGATGACGATCACCGCGAGGCCTACCGCAAGCCCGATGAAAATCAAGATGGGCAGGTACTCGCGCAGCAACTCTTCCATCTGCCCGCCGGTCTCCCCATCCCGTGACTGCGCCGCGACGGTCCGACCTGCCGCGCGGAAGGCACGCCCGCGGCGACCGAGCCGCCCTTACCTACATATGCCCTTTTTGCGCCGCAGCAATATAGCCGTGGAGGCCCACGGCGCAAGCGGCACGGTGGCGGCGAGTATAGGAACAGCGCGGGCGCTTGAAAAGCCGGCGAACCCATGCCTCAGGCATATGTGAGAGGATCCAGTCTCAGGCCATGGAAGGGTCCATCGAGTGTCACCGTGGGCGGGTGGTCCGGGCTGGGGTCTCACGGTATCGTGGCGCGAGCGCCCTGATGCTGGGAGGAAGACCTGAACTGGAGCCTGATCCGGGCGATCGTCATCCTGCCGGGAACGGCGCTCGTATTCGTGCCCGCGGCGATCCTTTGGGCGACGGCGGGCACAAGGTATTCCGCCGCGATCGCCGGGCCCGGCCAGTGGTGGTTCTGGCTGTCCGTCGTGCCGGGTTGCCTGGGGCTCGTCTTTGCCATCTGGACGGTCAGGCTGTTCAGCGAACGCGGAGGAGGCACCCCCGCTCCCTGGAACCCGCCCACGAAGCTTGTCGTTCGCGGACCCTACCGCCACGTCCGAAACCCCATGATCACGAGCGTGATGGCGATCCTCGCCGCCGAGGCTCTGCTCTTCCGATCCTGGCCCGTTGCGGCGTGGCTCCTCGCCTTCCTCGTGGTCAACGCGGTCTATCTTCCACTGTTCGAGGAGAGAGACCTCCAGCGCAGATTCGGCGAGGACTACAAACTCTACAGGTCGAACGTCCCCCGCTGGTGGCCGCGATTGACTCCGTGGCGCCAACCATAGAGAGATAGAAGCTCAGGCACATCCGGCGGCGGATGGAGAGGGATTGATGATCGAGGGAACCGGCACCCTGGTGGGTATCGCAAGGCGCGAATCGAAGTTCGCGCCGATGGAGGAACTGCGTCGAGCGGAGGTCTCGCTGGAGGACGGCGTCGCCAACGACAGCCGTGGTCGGCGGCGGGAGAACGCCTCGAACGACCGTCAGGTCACCGTGATCTCGGCCGGTGCCTGGCGCGCCGCCTGCGCCGAGCTGGGCGCAGAGGCGCCCTGGACCCTCCGGCGGGCAAACCTCCTGGTCGATGGCATCGATCTCGAGCGGTCGACGGGCGCCCGGCTCACGATCGGCGAGGTCGAGCTGGAGGTCAC
>JBHICL010000075.1:0-10102 GCA_046759605.1 Alphaproteobacteria bacterium
CGCGGCGGCGGGCGCCTTATCGAGCGAACGGACACGCCCGTGCTCGATCTGCTCGACGCGGAGAACCCCGGGGCCGCCTGCCGCTCATGGCTCGCCGGTCCGGACGCCGCCGGTGGAAAGCGGTGAGCGCGCCCCGCCTTTGTCGGTTGTATCTCATCACGCCGCCGAAAATCGATCCGGTCGCGTTCCTGCCGCGGCTCGAGGCCGCGCTGGACGCCGGGGACGTCGCCTGTGTCCAGCTTCGTCTCAAGGACTGTGACGACGACGCCATCAGATCCGCCATCGGGGAGCTGAAGCCCGTCGCCCAGCGACGCGGCGTGGCGTTCATCCTCAACGACCGACCCGACCTGGCGGCCGAGACCGGCTGTGACGGCGTGCACGTGGGCCAGGAGGATGCGCCCTATCGAGAGGCGCGGCGGCTCGTTGGCGATGACGCCATCGTGGGCGTGAGCTGCCACGACTCGCGACATCTTGCCATGGTCGCCGCCGAGGCGGGCGCCGACTACGTGGCGTTCGGTGCGTTCTTCCCGACCAGCACGAAAAAACCCAAGACTCGGGCGACGGTGGAGCTCCTCGAGTGGTGGAGCGCGCTCATGAAGGTCCCGGCCGTCGCCGTCGGCGGCATCACGGTCGAGAACTGCCACCGTCTGGTCAGCGCCGGCGCCGATTTTGTTGCCGTCTCGGCGGGCGTTTGGGACTATCCTGAGGGGCCGGCGGCGGCGGTGAATGCATTCAACCGGACGATCGCCCGCGCGCGATAGCGCCTGGAACGCCCGGTCGTTGCCATGCAAAAGGCAAGTTGCTAGCTTCCGCCCGCAGTCGCCCGGCGACCCAGGACTCTTTGGCCATGAAGATCGACGGCAATGCGATCCGCCCCGGAAACGTGATCGAGCATCAGAACCGTTTGTGGCGCGCGGTAAAGATCCAGCACGTCAAACCCGGCAAGGGCGGCGCGTTCCTTCAGGTCGAGCTCAAGGACGTCCGAGACGGCACGAAGCTCAACGAGCGCTTCCGCGCCTCCGAGCACGTCGAACGCGTCAGGCTCGACCAGAAGGACTACCAGTTCCTCTACGATGACGGTCGCGACTACACCTTCATGGACCAGGAAACCTACGATCAGGTCACGCTCAACGTGGATCTCATCGGCGAGAACCAGGCGAAGTTCTTGCGGGAAGGAATGGTCGTCACGATCGATTTCTACGAAGAGGCCCCTCTCGGCGTGTCTCTGCCGGAGAAAGTGGTCGTGGAGATCGTCGAGGCCGATCCGGTGGTCAAGGGTCAGACGGCGTCCTCGTCCTACAAGCCGGCGGTGCTGGCCAACGGGCTGCGTATCATGGTGCCGCCTCATGTCGAAGTGGGCACGCGCGTGATCGTCGCGACCGCGGACGGCAGTTACGTGGAGCGCGCCAAGGACTAGCGCCGCGGCAGGCGTCGCCAAGCCAGGAAAGCCATGCGTCCGGCAATTATCAACGTGATCGACCGCGCAGCGCGGAAAGCGGGTCGTGGGCTTGTTCGGGATTTCGGCGAGGTCGAGCAGCTCCAGGTGTCGCGAAAAGGCGTCGCCGACTTCGTCTCGGCCGCCGATCTGCGCGCGGAGAAAGTGTTGCGCGAAGAGCTGAGCCGCGCGCGGCCGGGGTACGGCTTTCTCGGAGAGGAAAGCGGCGAGGTCGAGGGCGGGGACGGTCGCCATCGCTGGATTGTCGATCCCCTCGACGGCACCACCAATTTCTTGCACGGCCTACCCCATTTCGCCATCTCGGTTGCCCTCGAGCGGGACGGCGAGATCGTGGCGGGCGCTGTCTACGAGCCCCTGCACGACGAGCTTTACTGGTCGGAGAGGAACGGTGGCGCTTTCCTGAACGACAGGCGTCTCAGAGTTTCGGCGCGACAGCGCTTGACCGACGCGGTGCTCGCCACAGGCATTCCATTTCGGGGCCGCGGCGACCACGGGCGCTTCCTCGTCACCCTTGGCGCCGCCATGGCCGAGTCGGCCGGGATTCGCCGCTTCGGCGCCGCGGCACTGGATCTTGCCTACGTGGCGGCGGGTCGGGTGGACGGCTTCTGGGAGTTCGATCTCAATCCCTGGGACATCGCCGCGGGGATACTCCTCGTGCGCGAGGCCGGCGGCTTCGTCTCCGATATGAGCGGCGGCGACAGGGCATTGGACACGGGCGACGTCATCGCGGCCAACGACCAGCTGCACGGGACGCTCGTGAACCTCATACGCGGGGCGCTCGAAACCGGATAACGGCATCCGGCGCCGATGTCGAAGTGGTTGTTCGGTTGCCATGGCCTGAGCTATGTTGCTGCCGTCATTGGAACTTGGCGATTCGTGGCGTCCATATGAAACGTGAAGATGTGACGGGCCGGTCCGAATTGCCCGGGAAGCGCCCGCGTCTCACCATTCGTCCGACGGCCTCAGCGATCGCGGCGTTCGTCGTGTTGACGATCGCCTCGAGTGCCGGGGCGCAGGGCTACATCAGCGGCAGCCCCAGCGTCATCGTGGACCTGGGTGTGCTCGATCGCCTCGGCCCCGCGCCGACCGTGCCCGGTCTGCAGTTGCCGGCGCCGACCGGGGCGCGGTCGTTGTCGGACCCGCCGCCAACCGCACCCATATCGCGGCTGAACCCGGAAATCGCCCGACAGCTGGGTATCGCCGCCGTGCCGGTAACGCGACGGCCCGTCCTACCGGCGACCGTTCCCCCGCCGGCTCCATCGCCCGTGGCCGCCCCGGCGCCCCCGGTACGGACCGAGCCGGCCGAACAGCCGGCGCCGGCGATCGTCGCGCCGGCCACCCCGGTCCCGCCGCCACCGACCCTGGCCGAGGCGCCGGCGGTGACATCACCGTCCGAGACGCCGCCAGCGGTCGAGAAGCCCGTCTCTCAGGAGCCGGCGCCCGTCGCCGCAGCCGAAGAGCCCGCGATGTCCGTGCCGGCGGTTCCCCAACCACCCACCGCACCGGCGACGGTCGCGCTCGCAAGCCCTCCCGCGGAGCCGGCGGCGCCCACGCCGGCCGAGGAGCCCGAACCGCGAGTCGCGGCGCCGAAGCTCCCCTCACCGACCGAGCCGCGCGAGAGCACAGCGGCCGTGACTTCCGAAGCGCCTTCGCCGACGGCGCCGCCGGCCGCCGCGGAGGAGCCGGCGGAAGTCGCGTCCTTGCCACCACAGGAGCCGGGTGGGGGCGGGGTTTTCCGCGTCGGCTTCGAGCCCGGCTCGGCAAGGCTCTCGGATGAATTCAAGTCGCCCCTCGAGCAGCTCGCCCAGCGGCTGAGCGCCGACGAGGCGCTCCGAATTCAATTACGTGCGTTCGCCGCGGGTACGCCTGAGACTTCGAGCCAGGCCCGGCGACTGTCGCTGTCCCGCGCCCTCGCGGTTCGCGCCTTCCTGATCGACAAGGGCGTGCGCAGCACCCGAATGGACGTGCGGGCGCTGGGCAGCAGCGACGGCGAAGGCGAGCCCGACCGAGTCGATATCGTCCTCGTACAACCGTGACCGACGCTCCACAGGTGACGCAGGCGAAAACCCTGGCAAGGGTCGATCCGATGACCAGTCCACAGCGCTATCTGACCCGCATGGGTGTTTTCATGGCTGTCACGATCATCGTCGTAATAGCCCTGAACAGGCCACTGAGCCAGGCCTTCCTGGCAAACTCGGTCCTGAACGGCGTGATCGTCGGGGCGATGGTGCTCGGCATTCTGTACATCTTCCGGCAGGTCTGGATGCTCAACGGGGAAGTCGCGTGGATCGATGCCTTCCGCAGCCACCAGCCGGGGGCGAAGCGTTCGACGCCGCGGCTTCTCGCGCCCATGGCGACCATGCTGGGGGAACGTCAGGGCCGGGTCAGCTTGTCGACCGCCTCGATGCGGACGATTCTCGACGGGTTGAGCGCGCGCCTGGACGAGTCGCGTGACATTTCCCGCTATCTTATCGGTCTGCTGATTTTCCTCGGTCTTCTCGGCACGTTTTGGGGACTCCTGGAAACCGTACGCGCCGTCGCTGCCGTTATCGCCGACCTCGAGGTCACCGGGAGCGACACGGCGTCTATTTTCAACGATTTGACCACCGGCCTGGAGGCGCCGCTTGCCGGCATGGGCACGGCGTTCAGTTCGTCGCTGTTCGGCCTCGCCGGATCGTTGCTGCTCGGCTTCCTCGATCTGCAGGCCAGCCAGGCGCAGAACCGCTTCTACAACGATCTCGAGGAGTGGCTGAGCGGGGTGACCCGGCTGTCGTCCGGCGGGGTCGGCTTCGAGGGCGAGCCGAACGTGCCCGCGTACATCCAGGCGCTTTTGGAGACAACGGCGGATTCTCTCGACAACCTGCAGCGGACCATCGCCCAGGGTGAGGAAAGCCGCGGTCACGCGAATGCCACGCTGATGTCTCTTGCGGCGCGGCTGACGACGTTCTCCGATCAGATGAAAACCGAGCAGGAGCTGATGGCGCGCTTTGCCGAAAGCCAGTCCGATCTCAGGCCGGCGCTCGAGCGCCTGGCGGCCGTCCAGTCAGGTGGCATGGACGAGGCGACGCGCAACCACATCCGGAATGTCGACGTTTATCTCGCCCGTCTCCTCGAGGAGACCACGACCGGCCGCAATCAGATGGTGCAGGAGATCCGTTCCGAGATCCGGCTGCTCGCCCGCACCATGGCGGCACTCGCCGAGGAAGGTGAGCCGCGCTAGAGCGGCCTTTGGGATGCACTGATGCCCATTGCGGTACGCCGTTCCGGCCGACAGGGCGCGAACTTCTGGCCCGGCTTCGTCGACGGGCTGGCCGGGCTGCTCATGGTCGTCGTCTTCCTGGTGATGGTCTTCGCGCTGGCGCAGCTCTTTCTTTCAGAAGCGCTGTCGGGCCGGGACGTGGCACTGCAGCGCCTGTCGCGACAAGTCGACGATCTTGCCAACCTGCTGAGCCTCGAACGCGAGGCCAACGCCGATCTGCGGCTCTCCGTCGCGCAGCTCTCCGCCGAGCTGCAGACCTCGCTGGCCGAGCGCGAGCGGCTGGTGCCCCAGGTGGCCTCGCTCGCCGACGAGCGCGACCTGCTGCTCTCCGAGCGCGAGGCCCTGCAGCAGAAGCTCGCCGCCCTCGAGGCCGATCTCGCCGCCGAGATCGAGGCCCGGGAATCGGCGGGCGCGGAGGCGGACAAGGTGCAGGCGGAACTCGAGGACGCCTTCAAGGTCATCGCCGCCGACAAGGAGACCATCGACCTTCAACTGCGCGAACTCGAAAGCCTGCGCCGCGACGTCGATGCTCTCAAGGTGGTCAGGGAGGACCTCGAGGTCCAGGTGACGGAACTGGCGCTGACCCTCGACACCAACCGCCAGAAGTTGACGGAGGCGGTCGATCGGGGTGACAGGCTGGATACCGAGCTCACCCAGATCCGTGACCGCACGAAGGAGCTGGAGGCCCGGCTCGCGAGCGAGGAGGAGCGCACCGCGCTCGCGCAGAGCGAGCTGGAGGAGCGCGAAATCCGTCTGGCCGAGCTTCTGCAGCGCGCCGAGACAGCCGAGCAGTCCCTTGCCGAGGAGCGTGACGTGGCGCTCGACGCCCAGCAGAGGGTGGAGCTGCTCAATCAGCAACTGGCCGAGATCCGCCGCCAGCTCATAGCGCTCAACGAGGCTCTCGAGGCCTCGGAATCGAAAAACGCCGTCCAGCAGGCCCAGATCGTCGATCTGGGCAAGCGCCTCAACCAGGCCCTGGCCACGCGGGTCCAGGAGCTGGCCGGCTACCGGTCCGAGTTCTTCGGGCGCCTGCGAGAGGTTCTGGGAAACCGTCCGGACATTCAGATCGTGGGCGACCGCTTCGTATTTCAGTCCGAGGTGCTGTTCGCCACCGGCGAGGCCGTGCTCGAGGACGAGGGCAAGATCCAGCTACGTCGGCTGGCGGCCGCGCTCCAGGAAATCGCCCGCGAGATTCCAGAGGACATCGACTGGGTGCTGCGTGTCGATGGCCATACCGACCTGAGGCCGATCGCCACCGCGCTTTATCCGTCGAACTGGGAGCTGTCGTCGGCCCGCGCGACGTCGGTGGTCAAGTTCCTGATCGACGAAGGAGGAATCGAGCCTTCACGCCTGGCGGCGGCGGGCTTCGGACAGTTCCACCCGCTCGACCCGCGCCTGGACGAGATCGGCTTCCGGCGCAATCGCCGCATCGAGTTCAAGCTGACGCAGAGGTAGGCGCGTGCGGCAGCGAATCCGCGGCCGCCCGCTCGGCATTGCCGGTGGCAAACTGGAGCTCCGCCAGCCGCGCATATAGCCCGCCCTGAGCGATGAGCTGCTCGTGGTTGCCTTCGGCGACGATTCGCCCCCTGTCCATGACGATGATGCGGTCGGCTTTCAACACCGTCGCCAGCCGGTGGGCAATGACGAAGGTGGTCCGCCCCCGCATCAGTCGCTCCAGAGCGCGCTGGACCGCGCGTTCGCTGGCCGCATCGAGCGCGCTGGTCGCCTCATCCAGCAGCAGCACCCTGGGATCGCGCAGGATCGCGCGGGCGATGGCGATGCGCTGGCGCTGGCCCCCGGAGAGGCGCACCCCCCTCTCGCCGAGAAAGGTGCGGAAGCCGGCCGGGAGGCGCTCGAGGAACTCCGTGGCCGCGGCCGCCTCGGCGGCGGCCTTCACCTCCGCGTCGCTCGCATCCGGGCGGCCGTAACGAATATTCGACCAGGCGTCGGCCGAGAAGATCACCGGGTCCTGGGGCACCAGGCCGATCTGCGCCCTGAGGTCCTCCGGATCCAGCTCGCGCACGTCCATGCCTTCCAATGTCACCGCTCCGCGCTGCGGGTCGTAGAACCTGAGCAGAAGCTGGAACACCGTCGTCTTGCCGGCGCCCGAGGGGCCCACCAACGCCACCGTCTCACCGGGCTCGACCGTGAGGTCGAAGCCATCGAGGGCGGACCTATCGGGCCGCGAGGGATAGTTGAACGCCACGCCTACGAACGCGACGCGCCCGGTCACGGGTTCGGGTAGCGATCCGGCCGGCGTCGGCGCGGTGATCCTGGGCCGCAGGTCGAGAAGCTCCATCAGGCGCTCGGTCGCGCCCGCGGCGCGCTGCAGGTCGCCAATGACCTCGGTGATCGCGCCGACCCCGGCGGCCACCAGGACGGCGTAGAAGACGAACGCGGAGAGCTGCCCGGCCGTCAGCTCGCCCGCGAGCACGTCGCGACCTCCGACCCACAACATGGTCGCGACCGCGCCGAACACCAGCATGATGACCACGGCGGTGAGGAGCGCGCGCGCACGCACGCGCCTGAGCGCGGTGGCGAAGGCGCTTTCGACCCGGCCGGCAAAGCTCTCGCGGTCCACGGACTCGTGGCCGAACGCCTGGACGGTACGGATGTTGGCAAGGCTTTCGTCGACATGAGCGCCGACGTCCGCCACCCGATCCTGACTGGCGCGGCTCAAGCGCCTGACCTGCCGGCCGAAGATGATGATCGGGACCAGCACCACCGGGACCACGAGCGCGACCAGCCCCGTGAGCCTGGGGCTGGTGATCGTCATCATGACCGTGCCGCCGGCGACCAGCAGCAGGTTTCTGAGCGCCATCGAGGCCGATGACCCGACCACCGTCTGCAGGAGAGTGGTATCGGCGGTGAGCCGCGACATGATCTCGCCGACCCGCGTGACCTCGAAGAAGCCCTGATCGAGGCCGAGCACGTGGTTGTAGACCGTTTTGCGGATGTCCGCGACGACCCGCTCGCCGATCCAGGAAACCAGGAAGAACCGGCCATAGCTGGCCGCCGCCAGCACCAGGATCACGGCGAGGAGAACGAGCAACGCGCTGTCGAGAAGCGCCGTGTCGTCGCCGGTAAAGCCCTGGTCCACGAGCCGTCTCAGCCCCTGGCCCAACGCGAGAACGGTTGCCGCGGCGACCACCAGCGCCACCACCGCGCCGGCGACCTGCAGGCGATACGGCGCGACGAACCGGCCGAGCCGGCGCAGGATCCGGATGTCCCGCCGCGATGTTTCCTGCTCCGCGAACCTGTCGATGGGCACCGCGATCGCTTCCCCTGGTCGTGGGCGGGTGCTTCCGTTTAGCAGCGCCCGTCCGCGTCAACAAGCGTGTGCTTACCGCCAGACGGACCTTGCGGGCTGGCGAGGGGTTGGTTATAACCTCGGCGCCGCGCGGGAGCCGAGCGATGAAGAAAGACATCCACCCCGATTACCACGAGATCACGGTGGTCCTCACCGACGGCACCGAGTTCAAGATGCGGTCGACCTACGGCAAGGCCGGCGACGTGCTGCGGCTGGACATCGATCCGAAGACGCATCCCGCGTGGACCGGAACGCATCGGCTCGTCGACACGGGCGGCCAGGTCGCCAAGTTCAACAAGCGCTACCAGGGAATCGGGCTGAAATAGAGCCGGGGCGTCGTTGCCACGGCGTCAGGCCGTCTGCCCCACCAGCTCGTCCAGGCGCGAGATCCGTACGTAAAGCTGCCGGCTCCGCTGCAGCAGGTCCTGCAGATCTCCAGGCAGCTCGGGATCGTTTTCGTGGCTCATGTCGCCACAGGTCGCCGCGGAGCCGAGACGCCATTTCCGTTGTCTCGCCTCCTCGGTCGTCAGCTCGCCCGCGACGACGGCCTTGCGCGCCAGCAACCAGGCCAGCACCTGCGCCAACCGCGTGGTGAGACGGAGCGCCTCGCAGGTCGCGCGAAGAGCCGTGGCCGGCTCGGCGGCCGGATCGGATCGTGACTCCGCCGACGCGACGTAGGATCTTGTCTCTTCCAGAAGCTGTACGGTCTCGTCGAGGGTCCTGTCGACGAACAGTGTAATCGCGCTACCTGCGGTCATCCCGGCCCTTTCAGGCGTGTTTGCATGCGCGGAATGTACGCGAGCGCCGAGACCCGCGCAATGCCGCCAAGTTGCATACATATCTTGAAGATCGGGCGCCGACACCCACATTCAGGATGCCGCCGGGGATGCCGAACTCGGGTCCCGAGAACGGCGGCACCCAGGGGTCCGACCATGGTGGTGGGCCCACTATCCACTCGTTGCTCAAAGGAGGACCTGTGGCAATGCGCAACTATGACCTATCTCCCCTATTTCGCACGACCGTTGGTTTCGACCGCATGAACCGTCTGTTCGACGCGGTCCTGAGCGGCGTCGATTCGAATCCCACCTACCCGCCCTACAACATCGAGAAAGTAGGCGAGAACCAGTACCGGATCACGATGGCCGTTGCCGGTTTTGGCGAGGACGACATCGATCTCGTCCAGCAGGATGATATCCTGATCGTCAGGGGCAAGGCCGGCGACCGCGAAGAGGGCGTGCACTATCTGCACCGCGGCATTGCCGCCCGTGCTTTCGAGCGCCGTTTCGTTCTTGCCGACCACGTGAACGTGTCGGGGGCCAGGCTCGAGAACGGGATGCTCAGTATCGAGCTCGCGCGGGAGCTGCCCGAGGCGATGAAGCCGCGGGCGATCCCGGTCCAGGTCCCATCGGTCATCAAGAAGATCGCCCGCAAGAAGGCGGCCTGACCGCCGTTGGCGCTCCTCGGAGCTTAGGGCGCACGGCTCGAGCCGTGTGTGGAGGCGCGGTTGCCGAAAGGCAGCCGCGCTTTCGTTCGTGCGCCAGGCTCGTGGCCAATAAAAAGGGCCGCTCCGAAGGGGGGAGGGAGAGCGGCCCAAGTCGAACAGGGAGGCGTCAAACGAGGTTGAATCGAAGTCCAAATCCCAAGTGACGGGAGCAATTATCCACAGCGGAGATTAACGTTCGGTAAACGCGCGCCGGGAGCAACGCCACCGGCGCCGCGAGGCGAAGGAATCGGCTGATTTCGGTCGGGTGGCCGGCGGTCCGGGCGTCCCGGCGGGCGGCCCTCAGCTCTCCGGCTCGGGCTCGGCGCGGCCAAGCGTAACGCCCGCCATCCAGTCGGGAATGCGGGTCTGGCCGGTCTCGGTCTCCGGGGCCTCCGCCGGTCGTTGCTCCTCGGCCGGCTTGCGCCCCGCCTTTCGCGCCTTCTCGACCGCATCGTCGAGATCCACCTGCTTGCAGAGGCCCACCGTGACCGGATCACGTGGGCGGATGTTCGCGGAGTTCCAATGGGTCCGCTCGCGGATCGCGTTGATCGTGGGCTTGGTCGTGCCGATCAGGCGGCAGATCTGAGCGTCCGT
>JBHICL010000076.1:0-10092 GCA_046759605.1 Alphaproteobacteria bacterium
TATGCGCTCCAGCAGCAGCGCGTAGAACCCGTCGGCGTCGATGGCGTGGACCCAGTCGGCGTTGGCGGGTCGCCCGGTAACGCCCCAGAAATCCACGGCCGTCTCCCCCATGGTCAGCTCCGAGTGGATCTCCACCTCGACGTTCACGCGCTTGGCCTTGAACAGCTCCGGCTTCAGCAGGAAGGCGATGGTGCAGGGGTCGTGCAGCGGCCCGCCGGCGGTGCCGTATTTCTCCATGTCGTGCCGGTCGTAGAACTCCAGCATGGCGTGGATGGTCCGCCCGACCGGCGTGTCCAGGGCCTTGAAGGCCCGTAGACGCTCGGGCGTCGTCAACGCCTTGTGCGTCACGTCGAGGCCCATCACGGTGATCGGACGGCCGCAGCGAAACACCACGTGCGCCGCGTGGGGGTCGACGAGGATGTTGAACTCCGCCGATGCCGAGGTGTTGCCGCTCTCGCGCATGGCGCCGCCCATGAGCACGATCTCCCGCACCTTGCCCACGACCCGCGGCTCCTTGACGAAGGCCATCGCGATGTTCGTGAGGGGGCCGGTGGGTACGAGCGTGATCGCGCCGTCGCCCGCCGCCATGAGGGTCTCGACGATGAAATCCACCCCATGCCGCCCCTGAAGCGGCATCTCGGGCTCGTAGATCTCGAAACCGTCGATCCCGGTCTTGCCGTGCACAGCCTCGGCGGTGATGAGGTCGCGCACCATGGGACGGGCGCAGCCGGCGAAGACGGGCACCTCGGTGCGCCCGGCAAGCTCGCACATGAGGCGCGCATTGCGCTGGGTGAGGTGGAGCGGCACGTTGCCGGCGACCGCGGTGATGCCGAGCACGTCCAGCTCCTCCGGCGCCGCCAGCGCCAGCAGCAGCATGACGGCGTCATCCTGTCCCGGATCGCAATCGATGATGATGGGGCGGCCCGCCATGCGCTCTCCTCCCTAGGGCGTTCATTGCGGCATCGGTAGCACCGGCCCTTGCCCCAGACAAGGCGCGGCCCACGGTCCGGGCGGACGAGAAACCTAATCTTTCCGGTAGGGGTTCCGCAGGGACTCCACCAGCTTCAGCAGGACCTGGCGGATCTGCGCCTCGTCGACTTCCATGAGCACCGCGTCCTCGAGCGCCTCCTGGCACAGCTCGTGGATCTCGGCGAGATTGTCGTTCAGGACCTCGAGCTTATCGTCGCAGGAGACGGGCTCGCCGTCGGGCTTAACCCACACGTCGGGCTGGACGGTCGACTTCCGGGGCCTGCGCTTCATCGCGGGTACTCCCTACGCGCGCCGTCGCCGGCGTTTCCGGCGCCCGGCGAGTCGGGGCGCCGATGCGCTCTAGAAACAATATTACGGTTAGCCGATCGTAAACGCACGCTTTCGAAAACCCTATCGCGGGTTCCGACCGTTCCTTGCAAAATTGCTACAAACCATTGAAATTCATTGTTATTTAATGTCTCCGCGGCAAAATAGAAAATAGAAGATTCAACGCGCTTTGCTTTGAGACGCGAGCGCGCGCCCGGGGCAAGGCGAAGGAGCCTGACCCCATGTCCGTGTTCTCAGCACCTTCGTTCGACAGTCACGAGCACGTCGTCTTCGGCCACGACCCCGAAACGGGCCTCAAGGCCATCATTGCCGTCCACAACACAAACCTCGGCCCAGGGGTCGGCGGCTGCCGAATGTGGCCCTACGACAGCGACGCAGCGGCCCTCGAGGACGTGCTGAGACTGTCGCGCGGCATGACCTACAAGTCCGCTTTGGCCAACCTGCCGTTCGGCGGCGGTAAGTCCGTGATCATCGGCGATTCGCGTCGCGACAAGACACCCGAGCTCCTGCGCGCCATGGGCCGGCTGGTGGGCAGCCTCGGCGGACGTTATGTCCTGGCCGAGGACGTCGGCACCACTGTCGAGGACATGGACGTCATCGCAGAGGAGACGGAGTTCGTCGCCTGCACCTCGGACGGCAGCGGCAACCCCTCGCCCTACACCGCCCTCGGGGTCTATCGCGGCATCTGCGCCGCGGTCAGCCACCGCATGCGCCGCAACGCCGGGCTCGAGGGCATGACGGTGGCGCTCCAGGGCCTGGGACAGGTCGGCCATGCCCTCGCCCGCTACCTGCACGAGGACGGCGCCCGGCTCAAGGTCGCCGACATTTCGACCGAGGCGGTCGAGCGCGCGGCCGACGAGATGGGCGCAACGCCCGTCGCGCCCGACGAGATCTACGGTGCGGAGGCGGACGTGTTCGCGCCGTGCGCCCTTGGCGCCATCATCAACGACAACACCATCGGCAGACTCAAGGCGGGGATCGTCGCCGGCTCGGCCAACAACCAGCTGGCGGAGAACCGACATGGAGCGGAGCTGGCGCGGCGGGGCATCCTCTACGCGCCGGACTACGTCATCAATGCCGGCGGCATCATCGAGGTGGCCCTCGACAAGCACAAGGATCCTGAGCTGATCACGCAACACGTCACCGGCATCCAGGAAACGCTCACGGACATCTTCCGCCGCGCCGATAAGGAGCACCTGCCCACCAACGTCGTCGCCGACCGTCTGGCGGAGAAGCGCTTCCACCTTCGCGCCGCGGCATAGTCAAGGCCGTCACCGCCCAAAGAGGAATGCGTTCGCCGCCGCTGCGGCACTTTGCCGCGCGGGACGTCTCGCAGATGAATATCACTTGCGGGCGTGTGCGCCCGGCTGCTATTTAGTTTGATGAGCATGAGAATAGTTCGCAATCTCATTTGAGGTGGGAACGGATGAGACCGTTGTCGTTTCGTAAAGTGGGGATCATTCTTGGCGCCGCGTTGGCGCTGGCAATGGCCCTGGCCGCCGCCGGTCAGGGGGCCAAGGAGGAGGTCAACGTCTACTCCTATCGCCAGCCGTTTCTCATTCGTCCCCTGTTCGATGCCTTCGAGCGCCAAACGGGCATCAAGGTGAACGTGGTGTTCGCAGAGAAGGGTCTGGTGGAGCGCCTGAGACAGGAAGGCGACAACAGCCCCGCCGACCTGATCTTCACCGTCGACATCGGCCGCCTCAGCGACGCTCGCGAGGCCGGCCTCACCCAGCCGGTCAAGACCGAGCTCCTCGAACGCAACATACCGGCACGGTTCCGCGAACCCGAGGGCCACTGGCACGGCCTCACCACCCGCGCCCGCGTCGTCTTTGCATCCAGGGAACGCGTGAACCCGGCCGAAGTCACGAGCTACGAGGATCTCGCGGCGCCCAGGTGGCGCGGCCGTATCTGCACGCGCTCCGGCAGCCACGTCTATCAGGTCGCGCTGCTGGCCGCCATGATCGCGCACCACGGCGAGGACGCGGCCGAGGCGTGGCTGCGCGGTCTCAAGGCCAACCTCGCACGCAAGCCCCAGGGGAACGATCGGGCCCAGGTCAAGGCGATCAGCGAGGGCGAGTGCGATGTCTCGCTGGGCAACAACTACTACTACGGCAATATGCTCGAGGACGAGGAGCAGCAGGCCTGGGCCAGGTCCGTGAACGTTCTCTTTCCGGTGCTCGGGGGCCAGGGTACGCACCTGAACATCAGCGGCATGGCGCTCACCCGCTCGGCGCCCAACAAGGAGAACGCGATCAGGCTCATGGAGTTCCTGGCCGGCGATTTCGCCCAGCAGATGTACGCCGAGCAGAACTTCGAGTACCCGGTCAAGGACGGCGTCCCCTGGAACGGGCTGCTCAGGTCACTGGGCGCGTTCGACGCCGATACCCTCCCCCTTGCCGAGATCGCCAAGTATCGGGCGGCGGCAATCAAGCTGGTGGACAAGGTCGGCTACAACGACTAGTGCAAAGTCTCGGGGCGGATCGCGATGACCGATGCCGCGCGGGCCGTCGGCGGTGGCGTGGCGAGGGCGCCGGGAGCCTTCCGCCGCGGCGTCTGGCTTCCGGGCACGTTTCTCCTGGCCGTGCTGGTGGCCACGCCGGTGCTCGCCGTGGCTTGGCTCGCGTTCAATCCCGTCGAGAACATCTGGCCGCATCTCCTCACCACCGTATTGCCGCGGCAGCTCCAGAACACGAGCCTGCTCATGCTCGGCAACGGCATCGGCACGCTGCTCGTAGGCGTGAGCAGCGCGTGGCTCGTGACCATGTGCCGATTTCCAGGGCGCAGGATCTTCGAGTGGGCGTTGCTGCTGCCCCTCGCCATCCCGGGCTACGTCGTCGCCTACGTCTATACCGATCTTCTGGAGTTCGCCGGGCCGGTTCAGCGCCTGCTACGAGGTGTCTTCGGCTGGGAGAGCGCCCGCGACTATTGGTTTCCCGAAGTCCGGAGCCTTGGCGGCGCCATCGCCGTGATGTCCCTCGTCCTCTACCCCTATGTCTACCTGCTGGCGCGCGCTGCCTTTCTCGAGCAGTCGGTGTGCGTGCTCGAGGCCAGCCGCACGCTGGGGCGGAGCGCGTGGCGCAGTTTCTTCGGTGTCGCGTTGCCTCTGGCGCGGCCGGCCATCGTCGTCGGCGTCGTACTCGGTCTTATGGAGACCCTCAACGACTTCGGCACGGTCGATTATTTTGCCGTCAACACGTTGACGGTCGGCGTTTTCAACGTCTGGCTCCACATGGGCAATGCCGGTGGCGCGGCGCAGATCTCGCTGGTCATGCTGGCCGCGGTGTTCGGCCTCATGGCCATCGAGCGCGCGGCGCGCCGCCGCCGGCGCTTCCACCACACCTCGGCGCGCTACCGGCCACTCCCCGGCTACCAGCTCGCCGGCGCACGGAGATTCGCCGCCGTGGCCGTCTGCGCGCTGCCGATCCTCATGGGCTTCGTGGTGCCGGCGGCGGTCCTGGCCCGGAACGCCGCCCTGAGCCTCACCGAGTCCTGGACGCCGGCGTTCCTGGTGCTTGCGCTCAACAGCCTGGCTCTGGCCGCCGCAGCCGCGGCGGCCACCGTTCTGCTGGCCGTGTTCCTGGCCTACGCGCTCAGGTTGAGGGGCGGGCTCGCGCTCAGGCTGGCGGCGCGCGTGGCCAGCGTCGGCTACGCGATTCCCGGCGCGGTGCTCGCCGTGGGCGTGCTCATTCCGCTTGCCAGGTTCGACAACACCGTGGACGCGTTCATGCGGCAGGCGTTCGGGGTCTCCACGGGCCTCCTGTTGAGCGGCACGGTGTTCGCGCTCGTCTTTGCCTATGTGGTCCGCTTCCTGGCCATCTCGTTCGGCGCCATGGAGGCGAGCCTGGCGAAGGTCAAGCCATCGATGGACATGGCGGCCCGGACCCTGGGTATGAGCCCCGTGCGCACGCTCTGGCGCGTGCACCTTCCGCTCATGCGCGGCAGCATGCTGGCGGCGGCCACCATCGTCTTCGTCGACACCATGAAGGAGCTGCCGGCGACACTGATCCTACGGCCGTTCGGCTTCGACACCCTGGCGACGCATGTGTACCAGTTCGCGTCCGACGAGCTCCTGCGCGAAGCCTCCCTCGCGGCGCTTGCGATCGTCGCGGCGGGGATCGTCCCGGTCATCCTTCTCAGCCGGGTGATCGCGGGCGCCCGGCCGGGCCGGTCCGGGGTCGTGGCGGAAGGAGGCTTCGCCGACTACCTGAGCGGCCGGAGCGAGGCGGAAGCTTGAGCCGGCTTTGTGTTGCTTCGTCGTCGACCGGCAGCACGATTTCGCCATGAGGGCCTTCGCCGATCACGTGTCGGTTGCTCGCGCGCCCTCGATCGGCGTCGGGCGTTCCTCGAGGGTCATGAGAGCGGCGTTGCCGCCGGCCGCCGTCGTGTCCACCGAGACCACCCGTTCCGTCGCGAACCGGTGGAGATAACGCGGCCCTCCCGCCTTGGGGCCCGTTCCGCTCAAGCCCTCGCCGCCGAACGGCTGCACACCGACCACGGCGCCGATCATGTTGCGGTTCACGTAGGCGTTGCCGGCCTTCACGCCATGGGCGATCCGTCGCGCCGTCTCGTCGATGCGGCTGTGGACGCCCACGGTCAGGCCGTAACCCGTTCTGTTGATGGCGTCGATGACCCGATCCAGCGCGCTCTCGTCGTAGACGATGACGTGGAGGATCGGGCCGAAGACCTCGCGCTCGAGCACGGCGATGTCGTCGATCTCGAAGGCGTGGGGCGGGAAGAAAGTGCCGTGCTCCGTCTCCGGCCCGAGCCCGGCGCGGTATAAGAGCCGCCCGGCACCGCCCAAGCGCTCGGCGTGCGCGACAAGCGGTGTCCTTGCCGCCTCGTCGATCACCGGGCCCACGTCGGTCCTGATGAGCGCCGGGTCGCCGATAGAGAGCTCCGCCATCGCGCCCGTGAGCATGTCGAGCAGCCTTGGCGCGACCTCCCGTTGCACGAACAGCACCCGCAAGGCCGAGCAGCGCTGGCCGGTACTGCGGAAGGCCGAGGCGATGACGTCGTCGACCACCTGTTCCGGCAGCGCCGAGCTGTCCACAACCATCGCGTTCTGCCCGCCCGTTTCGCCGATGAAGGGGACGATCGGCCCCCGTTTCGCGGCCAGCCGTTGGTTGATGGCCCAGGCGGTCTCGGTCGAGCCGGTGAAGGCGACGCCGGCGATACGGGCGTCCGCGACGAGCGCGGCGCCGATGCTGCCATCGCCCGGCAGCAGGTGCAGCGCCTCCGGCGGTATGCCCGCCTCGTGCATGAGCCGCACGGCCGCCGCGGCAATGAGCGGCGTCTGTTCGGCGGGCTTGGCGACGACCGCGTTTCCCGCCGCGAGGGCCGCCGACACCTGTCCCAGGAATATGGCGAGCGGGAAGTTCCAGGGGCTGATGCAGACGAAGACGCCACGGCCGTAGAGCGTGATCTCGTTGCGCTCGCCGGTGGGACCGGGAAGCCGCACCGGAGCGCCGAAGTCCTCTCGCGCGCGCATGGCGTAGAAACGCAGGAAATCCACCGCCTCGCGCACTTCGGCGAGCGCGTCGGGGATGGTCTTGCCGCCCTCCCTGACCGCCATCGCCATGAATGCCGGCTGCCGACGCTCTAGAAGCGCGGCCGCGTTTTCGAGCGCATCGGCGCGCCCCGCAGCCGGTACCCGATCCCAATCCGGCGCCGCCGCGACCGCCGCCGCGACGGCCGTGGCGGCATGGGCGGCGGTGGCCTCGTGGACCGCTCCCACCGTGCGCCGCAGATCCGCCGGGTCGCGTACCTCCCGCGCCGGCCCCGCATGCTCCTCGCCGGCGACGATCGGCGCGGCCTGCCACGCCCCGGCCTCCAGCGCCCCGGTCATGTTCCCGGCCAGGACGCGGAGCGCCAGCGGATCGCTGAGATCGATCCCCATGGCGTTGGCCCGCTCAGGCCCATACAGGTCCCGGGGAGACGGGATCGCCGGGTGAGGGACCGTATCGAGAGCACCCACGGTCTCCACAGGATCGGCGATGAGCTCCTCGACGGGCGCGGAGGCGTCCACGATGCGGTTCACGAAGGACGTGTTGGCGCCGTTTTCCAGGAGCCGGCGCGCCAGATAGGCCAGCAGATCCTCGTGCCCCCCGACCGGCGCGTAGACGCGGCACGGGATACCAAGGCCCTCGTCGCCCGCGACTTTCTCGTAAAGCGCCTCGCCCATGCCATGCAGCCGCTGGAACTCGAACGCCCGCTCGCGGCCGGCCAACGTCAGCACGGTTGCCAGCGTGTGCGCGTTGTGGGTGGCGAACTGGGGGTAAATGGCGGCCGGCTCGGCAAGCGCCTCGCGGATGCATGCCATGTAGGACACGTCGGTCGAGGCCTTGCGGGTGAAGACCGGATAGCCGTCGAGCCCCTCGACCTGGGCACGCTTGATCTCCGTGTCCCAATAGGCCCCCTTGACGAGCCGGACCATGAGCCGGTGGCCGTGACCCCGGCCCAGCTCCCTGAGCCACCGGAGCACGTGGATGGCGCGCTTCTGGTAGGCCTGCACGGCGAGACCGAGACCGTCCCAACCCTTGAGCGCCGGATCGACGGCGATCGCCGCGAACAGATCAAGTGTCGGCTCCAGGCGCGCCGCCTCCTCGGCATCGATGGTGAAGCCGATGTTCTGGTCTCGCGCAAGCCTGGTGAGCTCCTGAACCCGCGGCACGAGTTCGCTCTCCATGCGCTCGCTCTGGGCAAGCTCGAAGCGGGGGTGCAGCGCCGACAGTTTCACCGATATGCCCGGGCCCTCGACCGGGCCGAGGTCTTCGTGCTCGGCGCCAATGGCGGAAATGGCCTCGGCGTATGCGGCCATGTAGCGCTCGGCGTCGGCGTTCGTCCGTGCTCCTTCGCCCAGCATGTCGAAGGAGTAGCGGTAGCGCCGGGCGTCCGGCTCCTTGCCCCGGACCAGCGCCTCGCCGATGGTGCGACCCATGATGAACTGGCCGCCCAGGATGCGCATGCCCCTGGTGAGGGCCCGGCGGATCATGGGCTCACCGCTGCGCGCGACGAGCTGGGCCAGGAGCCGCCAGGGCTCGTGCTCCGTGGCGGCGTCGAGGGTAACGATCCGACCGGTCAGCATGAGCGCGATAGTGGAGGCGTTGACGTAGATGGATTCCGACTTGCCGAGGTGACCTGCCCAGTCCGCGCCCGCGAGCTTGTCGCGAATGAGCCGGTCGGCGGTGGCGGGGTCGGGTATTCGGAGCAGCGCCTCCGCAAGGCACAGCAGCACCACCCCTTCCTGGCTCGACAGCTGGAATTCGCTGAGAAACGCGTCCAGTCCGCCATGCCGCGCCTGCCGCTCGCGCACGCCGATGACGAGTTCGCGCGCCAGCTTCGCCACCTCGCGACGTTGGTCGGCTGACAACGCCGCCTGCCCCGCGAGCGCGCGCACGCACGTCGCCTCGTCAGCGCGCATGGCGTGCTGAACGGCTGCTCGGTGGGGCTCCCCGGCCGCCCCGCTTGGGGATGGTGGCGATCCACCCGTGGGCGGAAAGATCATCGCGCTCTCTCGTCGGGCGCAGATTATCACCTGAGCCCGCTCAGGTGAGCACCGGAAATGCGCCGATCGCTGGATGAACGCCCTCGACCCGCGTCCACGCTGGTTGACCGCCCGGGGCAATCGTGGCATTCGTCGTCTGTTGCAGGGAGGAAAAGAGCGCTGCGGCGTCCGGCGAAACCATCGGGACCGGCCACGGGGAGAGTCGTCCGGCGAGTCCTGACCGTTGAGTCCGCCCTGCGAACCTGCAAAACTTCCCTCGGCAGCGAACACGCTGAATGGCGAACATGCAAACGGTGAGTGATCATGGTTGACGTAAGTCTTCGCAACGTTGTCAAGCGCTTCGGCTCCTTGGAGACCATCCACGGCGTGGACCTGGACGTGAACGACCAGGAGTTCGTCGTCTTCGTTGGCCCCTCCGGCTGTGGCAAGTCGACGCTTCTCAGGCTGATTGCGGGGCTCGAGGACATCACCCAGGGCGAGCTGTTCATCGACAATGACCGGGTCAACGACCTGCCGCCGGCAAAGCGCGGCATCGCCATGGTATTCCAGTCTTACGCGCTGTACCCGCACATGTCGGTCTACGAGAACATGGCCTTCGGCCTGAAGCTCGCGAAGACCGAGAAGGCGGAGATCGATCGCCGGGTGCGTCAGGCGGCGGAGATCCTGCAGATCACGAACCTGCTCGACCGCAAGCCCAAGGAGATGTCGGGCGGTCAGCGTCAGCGCGTGGCCATCGGCCGCGCCATCGTACGCGAGCCGACGGTGTTCCTGTTCGACGAGCCGCTGTCGAACCTCGATGCAAAGCTGCGCGTGCAGATGCGCGTCGAACTGGCCAAGCTGCACAGGGACCTGAGCGCGACCATGATCTACGTGACCCACGACCAGGTCGAGGCCATGACGCTCGCCGACAGGATCGTGGTGCTGCGCGACGGCTACGTCGAGCAAGTGGGCACCCCGCTCGAGCTCTATCGCAAGCCCCAGAACCTGTTCGTCGCGGGCTTCATCGGTTCACCGAGCATGAACTTCCTGCAGACCTCCGTGGGCGCGATCTCGGATGGCGAGGTGACGGTCAACCTCCCGGGAGGCAGAAAGATCACCATTCCGTGCGACGCCGCCACCATCCACGAAGGCGCCGACGTGACCTTCGGCGCCCGCCCCGAGCACATGAGCGAGCGGGGCGAGGGCGACAGCTCGATCCCGGGCGAGGTCTTCGTCGTCGAGCAGCTGGGCGGCGAGAGCTACCTCTATGTCCGCGTGGACGGCGACCA
>JBHICL010000077.1:0-10064 GCA_046759605.1 Alphaproteobacteria bacterium
GGCCGCAGCTTCACCGTGCCGGCCTGGCGGGTGATGAAGGCGACGAGCGCGGTCGGGTCGGCGAACCGGTCCTTGCGGAACGAGACGACAGCCCCCTTGGGACCGGCATCCAGCTTCTCCACCCCCGCATTTCGGCACAGGCGCTTGAGGGCGATCACGCTCAACAGGTTCTCCACCTCCGGTGGCAGCGAGCCAAAGCGATCGATCATTTCCGCGGCGAAGCCCTCGATCTCCTCCTCGCTGACGAGGTTGGCAATCCGCCGATAGAGGCTCAGGCGGACGTCCAGATCGGAAACGTAGGCCTCCGGGATGAGGATCGGCGTCCCGACCGTGATCGATGGGGTCCACTCGTCCCGCTTCTCGACCTCGGGGCCCCGTTTGGCGTCTCGGGTCTCCGCCACCGCCTCCTCGAGCATCTGCTGATAGAGCTCGACGCCCACCTCCTTGATGTGGCCGGACTGCTCCTCGCCCAACAGGTTGCCGGCCCCGCGGATGTCGAGATCGTGGCTCGCCAACGAGAAGCCGGCGCCGAGTGTGTCCAGGGTCTGCATGACGTCCAGCCGCTGGCGGGCGGTCGTCGTGAGCTTGCGATCGGCCGGCACCGTCAGATACGCGTATGCGCGCATCTTCGACCTGCCGACCCGGCCGCGCAGCTGATAAAGCTGCGCCAGCCCGAACATGTCGGCCCTGTGGATGATGATCGTGTTGGCGCGCGGGATATCGAGACCGGACTCGACGATCGAGGTGGAGAGCAGCAAATGAAAATCACCGTCGTAGAAGGCGGACATCACCCGCTCGAGCTCGCGGGCCGGCAGCTGACCGTGAGCCACGGCGAACTTGATCTCGGGGACGTTCCGCTTGAGCCGCTCCTCCACCTCGGGTAGGTCCTCGATCCGCGGGCTGATGTAGAAGATCTGCCCGCCGCGGAAGTGCTCGCGCATGATCGCCTCGCGCACGATGACCGGGTCGTAGGGCAGGACGAAGGTCCGCACCGCCAAGCGATCCACGGGTGGGGTGGCGATCAGGCTCAGCTCGCGCACGCCGCTCAGCGCCAGTTGCAGTGTGCGCGGAATCGGCGTGGCCGTAAGCGTGAGCACATGAACGTCCGCTTTGAGCTTTTTCAGTTGCTCCTTCTGAGCGACGCCGAACCACTGCTCCTCATCGACGATCAGGACTCCCAGGTCGCGGAAGCGGATGCTGCGACCAAGCAGAACATGGGTGCCGATGATGATATCCACCTGGCCGCTGGCGAGGTCATCGCGGACTTCCCGGGCCTTCTTGCTCGAGACGAGGCGGGACAGCTGCTCGATCCGGATCGGCAGACCCGCAAACCTCTCTCGAAACGTCTGATAGTGCTGACGCGCGAGTAATGTCGTCGGCACGACCACGGCAACCTGGTGGCCGTTCATGGCGGCAACGAAAGCGGCCCTGAGCGCCACCTCGGTCTTGCCGAACCCGACGTCGCCGCAGATCAGGCGGTCCATTGGCCTGCCGGCGCCAAGATCATCGATGGTCACGGCGATCGCGCGGTCCTGATCGTCGGTCTCGTAATAGGGAAAGCGCGCGACGAACTCCTCGTAGAGGCCCGCCGGCGGCATTATCGTTGGAACGCGACGGAGCTCCCGGGCGGCGGCTACTTCCAGAAGCTGCTGAGCGATGTCGTTGATGCGCTTCTTGATCCGGGCCTTGCGCGACTGCCAGCCCACCCCGCCCAGCTTGTCCAACGGGACGTCGGCATCCTCCGAGCCGTACCGCGACAGGACCTCGAGGTTCTCCACCGGAATGTAGAGCTTGTCCCCGCCGGCGTAGAGGATCCGCAGGCAGTCGTGGGGCGCGCCGCCGATTTCCAGGGTCTCGAGGGCCGCGTACCGGCCGATGCCGTGATCCACGTGAACGACAAGGTCCTGCGGGTTGAGGCTCGACACCTCGGAGATGAAGTTGTCGGCGCGTCGCGCCTTGCGCGCCCGACGCGCCAGGCGGTCGCCGAAGATGTCCTGCTCGGTGTAGAGGGCCAGGTCGCCGATCGTGAAGCCCGACTCGAGGCCCAGCACCACCACGGCGGGCCCCTCGCCCGACTGCGCCAGGGCGCCCGTCCACGTGTCCGCCGCCGCCGCGTGGATTTCGTGGTCCCGCATCAAGCCGATCACACGGTCGCGCGCGCCCTTGCTGTAGGCGGCGACGACGATCCTGAGACCGTCCTGCTTCGCATTGGCGAAGCGGGTGCGCACCGTGTCCAGCAGCTGGATGTCCTGGCGATTCCTGGCCTCGGAGAAGTCGGGCACCCTGCGCCCGCCCAGATCGATCATGCCGGAGTCGCTCTCAGGCGCGGAGAAGGCCGAGAGCTGGCCCACCGGCCGCTTGGCGAGGCGGCTCTTCCAGTCCTCCCAGGTGAGATAGAGAGCATCGGGTGGTAGTGGATTGTAGACCGCCCCCTCCGGGTCCCGGTCCTTGCTCTCCCGGGCGCCCAGACGCGCCTCGTAGTAGTCTCGGATCAGCTCCAGCCGTGCCTCGACCGCGTCCGTCGCCTGGTCGTCGAGGGTGATCGGGGTGTCGGGCAGCAGATCGAAGAGCGTTTCGAGCCGGTCATGGAACAGGGGCAGCCAGTGCTCCATGCCCGGGTGCTGACGGCCGGCGCTGACCGCCTCGTAGAGGGGATCCACGCCCCGGATGGCGCCGAACATCGCCCGGTAGCCGGTGCGAAACCGCTCGATCGACCTCTCGTTCAGCAGCGCCTCGCTTACCGGCACGAGGAACACGCCCTCTCGCTTGTCCGTGGTGCGCTGCGTGATCGCGTCGAACCCTCGCACACCCTCCAGCTCGTCGCCGAAGAAATCCAGGCGCGCCGGTTCCTCGCCTCCCGGCGGGTAGACGTCGATGATGCCGCCGCGGATGGCGTACTCCCCCGGCTCGCGTACCGTGCCCGCGCGGCTGTAACCGTTCGCCACCAGGAACGTCGTAAGCTCCTCCGTCGCGATCCGGTCCCCGACATGCGCGGCGAACGTGGCGGCGATGAAGGTCTCTCGCGGCGGTAGACGCTGCAGGATGGCGCTGACCGTCGTGATGACCACCCGTCTGCCATCGGTCTCGGCACCCTCCGTGAGACGCACCAGGGCCGACACGCGCCGCGCCGCGACGTCGGCGTGCGGTGGCACCCGATCGTAGGGCAGGCAATCCCACGCCGGCACGGTCACGATATCGGCCTCGGGCATGAAGAAGCGTAGTGCTTCGGCCAGGCGCGCCATCCGCGCGTCGTCGCGGGCCACATGGAGCAGCGGTCGTCCCTCGGGGTCGCTCATCGCGAGCTCGGCCACGACCAATGCATCGCATCCGTCGGGGACGCCGGCGAGATCCGTCAACCCAGGGCCGAGGAATGGATACTCTATACTTATCAATGAATTATGGTGCGGCATTAAAGTCTTGTAGCATGCGTAGGACCTCGTTGTCCCAGTCGGCCGGTGGCGCTGTGCGGCCGCTTATCCACATGTAGAGGTCCGGGTTGCTGTTTTCGACCAAGCGCTCGAGCTGCGCAACCTGTTTGTCGGTAAGCCCAGCCATGCGCCGCTCGACGAACCGGCCGAGAAGCGTATCCAGTTCCTTCGTCCCGGTGTATTTACTCCGGTAGATGAGACGCTTGATACGAGGGTCCTTCAGGTCCTGCATGTTTCGCCCAGCTCCGACCGCGAGCTGGCCAGCGCCTCCCGCGCGGGCTTGAAAATGGATGGACGATGATATTGTTAGCAGCTTGAGGCCGCGTCCGCGACTATGCGCCCGGAAGTTCTCTACCCCCTGTTCGCACCTCTGACGACCCTGCCCGGTGTCGGCCCTCGCATCGCGCAGCAGATCGCGCGGGTTTCCGGTCCGCATGTCCTCGACCTCTTCTGGCATCTGCCGACGGGAGTCATCGATCGGCGCTTCACACCGAAGATACGCGACGCCCCCGCAGGCCGAATCGTCACGCTTACGGTGACTGTCGATGGCCACAGGGCCCCGCCCCCGCACAACAAGCGCGTGCCGTACAAGGTCAGGTGCTCGGACGAGACCGGGGACATGCAGCTGGTCTTCTTCCACGCGCGCCCCGACTACCTGGGCCGCGTCCTGCCGCTGGGCGCGCAACGGATCGTCAGCGGCATGGCGGAGTACTTCGGTGGCGAGCTGCAGATGACCCACCCGGACTTCATCGCCGAGCCGGGCGAGCTCGACCGGATCAAGACGGTGCAGCCGAGCTATCGGCTGACCGCCGGCCTGAGCCTCAAGGTCCTGGGCAAGGCGATCCAAACCGCGGTGGAGAACGCCCCCGGACTTCCCGAGTGGCTCGATCCGGCTTTCGTCGCGCGGAACGCCTGGCCGCCATGGCGCGAGGCGGTTCGGGCCGCGCATTCGCCGGCGGGCGAGCCGGACCTCGAGCCGACGACGCCGGCGCGCACGCGTCTCGCCTATGACGAGCTTCTGGCCAGCCAGCTTGCCGTGGCCCTGGTGCGCGCGAGCGCGCGGCGCCAGCCGGGTCGCGAAATCCGCGGGGACGGAAGCCTCTCCGGGAAAGCCCTTGCGGCCCTCGGCTTCGTCTTGACGTCCAGTCAGCGCCGGGCCGTCGATGACATCCTCACGGACATGGGCGCCCCGATCCGGATGCTGCGCCTGCTTCAGGGCGACGTGGGCAGCGGCAAGACGGTCGTCGCCTTCCTCGCGATGCTGGCGGCGGCCGAAGCCGGCAAGCAGGCGGCCCTGATGGCGCCCACCGACGTCCTGGCGCGACAGCACCACGCCACCATCAAGCCCCTGGCCGACGCCGTGGGCATTCCCGTGGCGCTTCTGACCGGCCGCGAGAAGGGCAAGGCGCGTTCCGAGCTCACAGAAGCCCTCGAGGGCGGAGAGATCACCCTCGCGGTCGGGACCCATGCCCTGTTCCAGGAAGGCATCGGCTTCCACGATCTGGCCCTGGCCGTCATCGACGAGCAGCATCGCTTCGGCGTGCACCAGCGCATGCTTCTGACCGGCAAGGGGCCTGCCACCGACGTGCTGGTCATGACCGCGACGCCGATACCCCGCACCCTGATGCTGGCCGCCTACGGCGACCTGGATGAGTCGCAGCTGACCGAGAAGCCGGCCGGACGCAAACCGATCGACACGAGAGCGGTGCCGGTGGACCGCCTGGATGAGGTCGTGGGCGCCGTTGGCAGGGCCCTTGAAGGAGGCAACAAGGTCTACTGGGTCTGCCCCCTGGTCGATGAGACGGAGAGCGGCGCCCTGGTGTCGGTGACCGAGCGTTTCGCCGCCTTGAAAGCGCGGTTCGGCGACCGCGTCGGCCTGGTCCACGGACGGCTCAAGGGTCGGGAGAAGGATGCCGTCATGAGGCGCTTCACGACCGGCGGGGTCGATCTCCTGGTGGCGACGACCGTCATCGAGGTCGGTGTGGACGTGCCCGAGGCCACGGTCATGATTATCGAGGATTCCGAGCGCTTCGGCCTTGCCCAGTTGCACCAGCTTCGCGGCCGCATCGGTCGCGGCGAGCGCCCCTCGACCTGCATTCTGCTCTACACCCCACCGCTCAGCGTCACCGCGCGCGCCCGGCTTACGACGCTGCGCGGGACCGACGATGGTTTTCGCATCGCCGAGGAGGATCTGAGGCTGCGCGGCGCCGGCGATGTGCTTGGGACGAGACAGTCCGGGTTGCCGGCCTTTCGTCTGGCCGACCTCGCGGTCCATGCCGAGCTGCTGGCGGCCGCGCGGGACGATGCCCGGCTGATCGTGTCCCGCGATCCGCGCCTCGAGGGCGAGCGCGGCCCGGCGTTGCGGGTCCTGCTCTACCTCTTCGAGCGGGATGCGGTGGTGAAGTATGCCCGGGCCGGCTGAGCGCGGTGGCTGCTAGCCGCGGCGGCGCTTGTCGCCGGCAGCCGCGGGCTCCGGCGCCTCCTTTTCAGCGTCCTGCTGGCCCTTGGCGCTCGGCGGAACGAGCTTCACCTGCTTCTCCAGAGCGCGGCGGTCGGGCGGCGTCACGATGCCGCCGGAGACGATCATCTTCGCTCCCTCTTCCACCGTCATGTCCAGGTAGATGAGATCGCTCTTGGGCACGAACAGCAGATAGCCGGACGTGGGGTTCGGCGTGGTCGGCAGGAAGACGTTGACGACGTCGTTGTCGGTGACGCTCTGCACCTCTCCCTCGGTGGCCCCGGTGACGAAGCCCAGCGCCCAGCTGCCCCGGCGTGGATACTCGAACAGTACGACCTGACGGAATGCTTCGGACTTGTGCGCCAGGATGGTTTCGAAGATCTGCTTTGTCGCCCCGTAGACGCCCCGGACGACCGGCATACGGTTCAGCAGATGCTCGCTGTAATGGACGAGCGTCCGGCCGATGAAAATCGTGGTCAGCGCGCCGATACCGGTGAGGACCATGATGGCGAAGATGAGACCCACGCCCGGCACGCCGAAGGGGAGATAAGTGTTCGGGTTGTACTGCGCCGGGATGAAAGGCGTTATGCGGTCGTCGACGAAGCCGAGGAACTTCCAGGTCAGCCACAGGGTTATGCCGATGGGCGCGGTGACCAGCACGCCGGCCAGGAAGTTGGCGCGCAGGCGGCCGAGAACCCACCCCCGACGGTGGCCCGGATTATGGGTATGTCGTCTTTCTGGCACCTATTCGCTCACGGTTCTGGTCGCGTCGCCGGGCATTGCCGGAGGGTCCTACGACATCCTTACCGAAGTCTTAGACCATTCTATGATATATGTGTTGCGGGCCCTCGATACAGTTCCTTTCTAGCGCGCCAACCTGGCTTTTCCGGATTGGACGGGGGGATGGGCCTGGACGGCAAGGTCGCAATCGTAACCGGCTCGGGCTCGGGCTTCGGCGAGGGCATCGCCACGCGCTTTGCCGCCGAGGGGGCACGGGTCGTCGTCAACGACGTGCGGGCGGCGGGTGCGGAACGGGTCGCCGGCGAGATCGTCGCGGCGGGGGGAAGCGCCGTCGTCTCCGTGGCGGACGTCTCGGTGGACGCCCATATGAACGCGCTCGTGGACACGGCCCTCTCCGCCTTCGACACCGTGGACATCATGGTAAGCAATGCCGGCGTGGCGCAGCGCATGGGTCCGCTGCTCGACACCGACGAGGCCGCTTTCGACCGTATTTTCGCGATCAACGTCAAGAGCCTCTACCTCGCCGCCCGGCATGTCCTGCCGATCTTCCGGGAGCGCGGTGGAGGTGTGTTCCTGAACACCGCGTCGACGGCGGCGATCCGCCCCCGACCCGGGCTTGCATGGTACAACGCCAGCAAGGGCGCGGTGGTCACCCTCACCAAATCCATGGCGGTCGAGCTCGCACCCGAGGGCATCCGGGTCAACGCGCTCTGCCCGGTCGCCGGCGAAACCGGGATGCTCGCCGAGTTCATGGGCGGCGAGGATACGCCCGAGATGCGACGCCGGTTCATAGAGACAATTCCCCTGGGCCGGCTGAGCACGCCCGGCGACGTCGCCGGGGCCGCGGTGTTCCTGTGCTCCGACGAGGCGGGGTTCATCACCGGCGTGTGCCTCGAGGTCGACGGCGGCCGCTGCATTTGAAGCGGCCCTGCCCGGATCCGGGAGCCCGACCAGAAATCGTCCTGGCTCATTTTGGCTTCTTGATTGCGCCGGCCAATGCGACGAAGGCGCCTACCTGAGCCATGAGAATCAACGTGACGAACAAGTTGAGGCTGTTGAGCAACCCTGAGATATAAATACCGAAGATGCTCAGGTTCCCAGTATAGCCAACAATCTGCAATATCCTGATCAGCTTGTTTATTCTCGGCATTTATTAAGGCGACCGATCCTGGCGTTCCCAGCGTTTGAACCACAGAAAGGCATTCCTGCAATCCTCGGTAAACGATCCTGGATCGGAAGCAACGCCGTAACAAGATTTCGTCCGTAGTGCTCCAGGTTTGCCCGACACTGCCGAAGGTCACCCACTTCACCCTATGTTTGCCGATAACTTGGATCCGGCGCTCGGCGGTAAAACATAAGAGGCCGGGATGCGACACGAAGAGCGCCGCGTACGAGTCATTCATCGAAAGACTCCGCCGGCTTTCGGTGGGTCTTCCTGTATCACGGGAGGCCAATCGCGAAGGCTCGTCGAGCTCGGCGGTGGCAACGACGGCCTGAACACCCGCCGCGCCGGTCGGCCACTCGCGCTCCCGCTGGTCCTGAGAAGTGGTGCGGCTGGAGGGAGTCGAACCCCCACGGGCTTACGCCCACTAGCACCTGAAGCTAGCGCGTCTACCAGTTCCGCCACAGCCGCGGGCGCCGATGTCCGGGCTCGATGCGTCGGCCGCGCGGCCACGATCGAGCCTCCGGTGGTGCGGCTGGCAGGACTTGAACCTGCACGGGGTTGCCCCCACAACGCCCTCAACGTTGCGCGTCTACCAGTTCCGCCACAGCCGCATATGATAGATGTGTCGTGTGTTCCGAGGGTTACGGCCCGTTCACGACACCGAGCTTTATCTGTCTGAGCGCCTCCATATGCCACATATTGACACCGGTGTGACCCACTATCGCCCCCACTCATCGAGAGCACCAAGCCCGGCAAAATGCCGATGCCGAGGCCACAGCACCGGCCGCGGTGTATACACCGACCCGTCCCGCCACGACAAGCCCATCGGACGCTTGTTGGTGTGGACGATCATCTTGCCTGAGGGGTGTTTCCCGCCCGCGCGCGCGATGTCCCCGTGTCCCCGGGACGACTTACAGCACTGCCGGTCGGCGCGGCAGCTCGTGGAACGCCTTCGAGGACCGCTTACGACCCTTGAGCGGACCTCAATTGCAATGGGACCGAACTTCGCTTCCTGAGCCATGAACGGACTCTGAAGCGTTCGACTTTCACACCTTCGTTTCCAGTCCCTCTAAATCTGATCCCCGCCCTTGCCTCGGACGCCATGGACTTTCGAGCGCTTCCAGCCGTACCCTCTTTCTGTGGCAGACCCTCCAAAGGGGGCTCAGCCGTGGCCAAGAACGTCCAGCGCAGACTTGCCGCAATTCTGGCCGCTGATGTAGTCGGCTACAGCCATCTCATGGGCGAGGACGAGGCGGGCACTCTCGACGCGCTCAGAACCCACCGCGAAGAGCTGATCGAGCCCAAGATCGCCGAGCACGAGGGTCGCGTCGTCAAGCTGATGGGTGACGGCCTTCTCGCCGAATTTCCCAGCGCCGTCGAGGCGGTCCAATGCGCCGTCCAAATCCAGCATACGATGGGAGAGCGCAACGCCGACGTACCGGAAGATCGGCGGATCATCTACCGCGTTGGCATCAACATCGGCGACATTGTCGTTGAGGGCGATGACATCTACGGCGACGGGGTGAATGTAGCTGCACGGCTAGAAGCGCTGGCCGAACCCGGCGGCATCTGCGTAGCGCGCAACGTTTATACCCAGGTGAAGGACAAGCTCGACCTCACCTTCGAGCATCTGGGCGAGAAGGAGGTTAAAAACATCGCCGATCCGGTGACGGTCTTTCGCGTGATCCTTGACGACAAGGCGGCCGAACTCGTCACGCCCGTGGTCTGGCAAGCGGCCAAGCCGGAACGTCGGCGCTCGTTGATCGGTGCCATGGCAGTAGTCGTACTCCTCCTTGCAGCCGGCGGTGGGGTGTGGTGGTTCAAACCCTGGGTATCGGTAGTGGAACCTGCTTCGGTCGAGCGCATGGCCTTCCCCCTGCCCGACAAGCCGTCGATCGCGGTGCTGCCGTTCACCAACATGAGCGACGACGCCGAGCAGGAATATTTCGCCGACGGCATGACCGACGACCTGATCACCGATCTTTCCAAGGTCTCCGACCTGTTCGTCATCGCTCGCAACTCAAGCTTTATCTACAAGGGCAAGCCGGTCGAGATCCGCAAGGTGGCAGAGGATCTGGGCGTGCGTTACGTGCTGGAGGGCAGCATTCGCCGATCGGGTGACCAGGTGCGCGTCAACGCTCAGCTGATCGACGCGACAACAGGCGGGCACCTCTGGGCGGAGCGATACGATGGCAACGTCACCGATATTTTCGCGGTTCAGGACGCCTTCGTCCGGGAGATCGTCGGCGCGTTGGCTTTGAACCTGTCTGAG
>JBHICL010000078.1:0-9983 GCA_046759605.1 Alphaproteobacteria bacterium
ATAACGACATGAACCTGCATCCCGGCTTCAGGCCGTTCGATTTCCAGGGCTGGATCGACGAGAACGCGCATCTCCTCAAACCGCCGGTCGGGAACAAGCACCTGTTCGACAACAAATCCGACATGGTGGTCATGATCGTCGGTGGCCCCAACAAGCGCGTGGATTTCCACGACGATCCGGTGGAGGAGTTCTTCTACCAGCTCAAGGGCGACATGGTCGTCAAGATCGCCGAGGGCGGGCGGATCTACGATGTGCCGATCCGCGAGGGCCAGGTGTTCATGCTGCCCGCGCATGTCCGACATTCACCCCAGCGTCCGCAAGAGGGCTCGATCGGACTGGTCGTGGAGAGCCCCCGCCCCGACGGCATGAAGGACGGCTTCGAGTGGTTCTGCTTCGAATGCGGGGAACGGGTTCACAGGGTAGAGCTGGAGATCAGGGACATCGAGAAGGACCTGCCGCCCCTGTTCGATGCGTTCTATTCCAGCGAGGAGCAGCGGACGTGTCCCAGGTGCGGTGAGCTCCATCCGGGCAAGGAACCGCCGGAGGGCTGGGCGCGGATCTGAGTCACGTCCACCGGCCGCCCCTCCGCCAGAAGGGGCGAGAGCTTCCGGCTAGCTCTGCGTCAGCTTGAGCAGACGTACGGCGTTCTCCTGATAAATCTTCCGGCGGTCGCTTTCCGAGATGTGGAGCTCGTCGATGATCTTGATCGTCTCCCGGATGTACATGGTCCCGCCTTCGGGATCGAAGGGAGCATCCGATGCGAAGAGGACATGGTCGGCGCCGAAGAAGTCGAGCCCGCACACGGTGCCCGCCTTGCCGCCGAACACGGCCGTGTCGGCGTAGAACATCCTGAAATAATCGAGCGGCCGCTTGTCGAGCTTCTTCAGGGCGACCGTCAGGTCCTCGTCCGACGTGCGCGAGCCCAGCTGGTCCCAACCGGGCCCGACCCTTCCTTCGAAGTAGGGGATCATCCCACCCAGGTGGTGTGTGATGATCTTGAGGTTCGGGTACTTGTCGAAGATGCCGGCGAAAACGAGCCGCGCCATGAAGACGCTGGTTTCGTACGGCCAGCCGAAGGTCCACCAGATCTCGTACTTGGAATGATCCTCGCTCAGGTAGTCGGTGAACCCGGCCCCCCGGATCGGATGGACCCAGATCGGCAGATCGTAGTCCGCCATGATCTCGTAGATTGGCGCGAATTCCGGGAGGTCGAGGGGCTTGCCGGCGACGTTGGTGTAGAACTGGATACCGCGCGCGCCGAGGTCCTCGATCGCGCGGTGGATCTCGTCGATCGTGGCGTCGATGTTGTTCATGGCCAGCGTCGCCGTGAATCCCGGAAAACGATCCGGATACCTGGCGCACAGCTCCGCCATGCCGTCGTTGCCGCGGCGGGCGAGCTCGGCCGCGTCCTCCGGGCCGGCCAGAACCTCGGGAGGTGGGGCCGCCGTCGACAGGATCTGGCAATAGTCGTCGAACTCGTCCATCACCTGGAACCGCTTGTCGAGGTCGGCGAGCATGGGGACGTTGCGAACCCGCTTGCCGAGATCCTTGTGGTCCCCGGCCAACTCCAGCATCTTCTCGAAATAACTCTCGGGGAAGATATGGTTGAAGATGTCGATCTTCATCGATGTTCCTCACAAGATCGGGGCCGGGCGGTAGGGCACACGCCGGCGCCGGCCAGCCGCGGGTTGCTCGAGAATCGGACCGGTCGTAGCCCCGGGGTTAGCCGGCCTTCGCCACCTGCCAGGCGTCCAGCTTCTGGCGCGCCCCGTTCGTCGCCGGATCCATTTCCTGGTCGTGATTGTCTCGCTTGGCCGTAAGCTCGATCACATAACCGCTCGGGTCGCGAAAATAGATCGAGTCGATGAAGCCGTGATCCGCGATGCCGCGTGTCTCTATGCCCGCGGCCTTTCCCTTGTCCAACATCGGCTGCAGCACGTCATGCTCCACCTCGAGCGCGATGTGCAGGTCGAAGTCGTGCTGCTCCTTGAACTCGAACGGCATGTCCGGCGCCTCGAAGAACGCGAGATAGGAGCCGTCGTCCAGCTCGTAAAAAGTATGCAGGGTGTTGGTCGGCCGACCGCTCTTCGTCTCCTTGATCTCGAGCGTGCCTGCCAGGGGCAAACCGAGGAAGTCCTCATAGAACCTTCGGGTCTCTTCCGAGTCCCGACATCGGTAGGCGTTGTGGTGAAGACCCTTGATCATGCTCGCCTCCGTCGTCCCGTTGAGTGCGACCACAGATCCTCCGGCGGCAACCGGTTGCCGTCAAGGCTTGTAAGGACAATCTCAAAGCGACGCGACGGAGGATACTGGAACTGCCGTGGGAGGAACGGATGGACGGCGTGAATTGAGGGAATACCCTGACTTACCGTTCAGGCGCTAATCACCTAACATTCGCGGCTCACAGGACCAAAGCAAAGGCTTGACAGACCGATCCAAGGTGGGAGGAGGGTGATGAAATCTGTCATTCGTGCTGCCGCCGTCGCGGCCATTGCGACCGTCTCGTCGGGCGCGTATGCGGCGGAGATGGTGACGGAAGAGCATTTTCGTCTCGACACAATGAAGGATCTCATCCTTCTTTGCGGTGTAGATGCGCAGGATCCGAACGCAACGGCCGCGATCCACATGTGCCATGGATTCATGATAGGGCTTCATCACTTCCATGAGGCGCTGGGCCGGGCCCTCGAGGGCACGGTGTTTTGTGTTGAAGACGATGCGAGACCGACGCGAGACGAGGCCGTTGCCATGCTCGTGACTTGGTCGCGGAACAACCCCGAGCACGATTCGAAAGAAGCCGTGGACGGCGTGCTGCAGTGGGCGTCCGAGGCGTACCCCTGCCCTGAATGAAATTCGACGACGGTGGGAGATTGCAGGATGAAACGCATCTTTCTGACCGCAGCCGTCATCGGCGCCCTGGCCATGGCGGGCTGCGCGGATCTGAGCGACACCGAGCAACGGGCGCTCACGGGGACCGCGATCGGCACGGCGGGCGGCGCGGCGGTCGGCGCCTTGGCGGGTAATACCGCGCTGGGCGCCGCGATCGGCGCCGGGGCCGGGCTCGTTGGCGGCCTGGTCGTCGACAAGGTCGAAAAGGACAAGGAAAGGTCCTATCAGGAGGGCTACGAGGCCGGACAGAAGGCTCAGTGATCCGACCCGAAGCTTCCATAGGCGGGGCCCCGGGCGGATGTCCGGGTCGGCTACCCAGGAATAGACACGACGGCGCGCCCTATCGGGTGGAGCCATCCGCGCAGGGGCGTGCTATTGTCCGCGCCGAGCGGCCGGTGGTCGCGGGAGAAGGGAGGACGACGACGATGAAAGGTGGCACGCATCTCCGTGTACGAGTGCAAGCCTTGGTCATGGCGGTAGGTTTGGGTCTCGCGACGGCCGTGTCGGTCGTAGGGGTCCGCGCCGCGGACACGGTGACGGGCCTCGAGCGCGCAGAAGAGCCCGCGGCAGATGCCCTCAAGCCCGGCCTCGCCATCACCTACTGGTACGGCTTCTTCGACTTCATGTCCGAGATGGACCAGTTCGTGGGCTCCCGCGACGGTGTCCCCGGCGAGCCGATCGAGCAGATCGCGGTAACGGGGCCGGAGGTGTTCGGCAGCGGCCGCGATATGGGTGTCGGCATGATGATCGACGGCCTCATCAAGTTCGACGAGGCCGGCGTGTACACCATCGCCATGCACTCCAACGACGGCGTCATTCTGGAGATCGGCAATCAGTTCATCCTCGCCGACCCCGACAAGCACAGCGACCGCTTCTCGGAGATGATCCCGGTGGAAGTGCCGGAGCCGGGCTGGTACCCGCTCCACATCCAGTATTTCCAGAAGAAGGGTACCTGGACGCTCGAGCTGTACTGGCTGGCGCCCGGGCAGGAGGGTGAGCTCGAGCTGGTGCCGAAGGAGGCGTACTCCCACCTCCCCGACATGGCGAAGAGCAGCTAGCGCCGGGGCCTCAGCTGCCCCTGTAGGTCGAGTAGCTCCAGGGCGAGCACAACAACGGCACGTGGTAGTGCCGGTCCGCGTCCGCAATGGCGAAACGGACCGGCACCACGTCGAGGAACGGCGGGTCCGCGAGCCGGACGCCACGGCCCTGGAAATACGCCGCCACGTGGAAGCGTAGCTCGTAGCGGCCGGGCTCGAGCGCATCGCCCTCGAGCAACGGTGCGTCGGTGCGGCCGTCGGCGTTGGTGACCAGCTCCTTGACGGGGCGGGCGCCGCCGTCGTCCTCGACGCGGGCGAGCTCGAGCCGCATGCCGGCGCCGGGGCAGCCGTTGGCGGTGTCGAGCACGTGGGTGGTGAGCCGGCCCATCAGGCGTCGCTCAGCGGGGCGCCGGCGGCGATCATATCGTCCAGCCGCAACTCGACGATGCGTTTCACCTGTGCGAGGGCCGTCGCCATCTCCTCCGCCATCGCGTTCTCCAGCCGGCGTTCGAAGGCAGCCAGGATACCTTCCTTGTCGTGGTCGCGCACGGCGATGATGAAGGGGAAGCCGAACTTGCCCGCATAAGCCTCGTTGAGCCGGTGAAAGCGCTCGTATTCGGCGTCGTTCAGCCGGTCGAGCCCGGCGCCTGCCTGTTCGCGCGTCGAATGCGCGCCGAGTGTGCCGGCGCGCGCGGCCTTGCCGGCCAGGTCCGGGTGCGCGCGCAGGAGGACGAGCTTCTCGGTTTCATGGGCGTCGTCCACGGACCTTGCGATCGCCGCCTTGAGCGCCGCCACGCTGGCGAACGGCCGGGCGTTCCACACGGCTCTCGCAAAGCCCGGCGAGTTCTCGAAGGCAGGCCCAAGGGCGGCCACGAACGCCGCCTCGTCCATGCCGTTCACGTCTTCCAGGCTCATGGGCATGAACCAATAGTGCGCGGCGGGCCGGGAGCTGTCCAACCCCATGTGACCAGGGTTGCCATCGCTGCCGGCTGCCGCGACACTCGCGACGGGCGATGTGCTCCCCCATGTTTCCAGCGAAGGACCGCCATGGAGGCCAACCCCGTCATCGCGGCGCTCGGCCGGCGCCTCAGGCTCGGCATGATCGGCGGCGGACCCGGTTCCCGCATTGGCGAGGTGCACCGCATCGCCGCGCGCATCGACGATCGGTACGAGCTCGTGGCCTCGGTCCTGTCCTCGGACGGGGCGCGGTCGCGCGAGCGCGGCCAGGCCCTCGGGTTGACGGCGGACCGGGCTTACCCGACGGCGGAGGAGATGTTCCGATCCGAGGCGTCGCGGCCCGATGGGATCGACGTGGTCGCGATCATGACGCCCAACGATACCCACTACCCTCTGTCCCGCGCCGCCCTGGAGAGCGGCTTCGACGTGATCTGCGACAAGCCGCTCGCGACCTCGCTCGCCGATGCCGTGGACCTCGTGCGGCGCGTGCGGGACTCGGGCCTGGTGTTCTGCCTCACCTTCAACCATTCGGGCTATCCCATGATCCGGCAGGCGCGGGCCATGATCGCCCGCGGCCTCCTGGGCGAGGTCCGCATGGCGCACTTCGAGTATCTGCAGGGACACATCGCCACGAGGGTCGAGGAAGACGCGCCCGAGGCGCTGGGCTGGCGGCTCGACCCGGCGAGGACCGGGCCGTCGCTGGTCCTCGCGGATATCGGCAGCCACGCGCATCACATCGTCACATACGTGACCGGCCTCGCGGTTTCGCAGGTATGCGCGGAGCTGGGCGCGGTCGTGCCGGGCCGCCGGGTGGACGACTACGCGGGTGGGCTGCTGCGCTTCGAGAACGGCGCCCGCGGCGTCATGTGGGCGACCCAGGCAGCGGCGGGGGCCCGGCATGGTCTGAGCCTGAGGGTCTTCGGCGAGCGGGGCGGCGTCGAGTGGCGGCACGCGGAGCCGAACCGGCTTCGCCACATGCCCATGGGCGAGCCACCGCGCGAGCTCAGCCGCGCCGGACCCGGCCAGCTGCCCGAGGCGGCCCGCGCGGCGCGGGTCTTCGTGGGGCACCCCGAGGGGTTCCACGAGGCTTTCGCCAACCTGTATTCCGACGCCGCCGAGGCCATCGTCGCGCGCCGGACGGGCGCCCCCGCCGACCCCCTGGCTCTGGACTTCCCCACGGTCGAGGACGGCGCGCGGGGCGTCAGGTTCATCGAGGCGGCGGTGGAGTCGAGCCGCGCCGGCGGCGCCTGGGTCGACTGCGCCCTTGAGCTGTGAGCCACGCACGGAAGGAGCTTGGCCATGACGGAGGTAAGGATCGGGCTCATTGGGGCGGGCTGGATGGGCAAGGCGCACGCCACCGCCTACCGCAACGTACCCATGGTCTTCGGAAACGATCCCGCCACACCCGTGCTCGAGCTGGTCGCCGACCTGAACCCGGACTGGGCCCAGGGCCTTGCCGACAGCTTCGGATTCAAGCGCTGGACCGGGGAATGGCGCGAGGTGGTCGAGGACTCGGACGTGGATGTGATCGACATCGTGACGCCGAACAACGTGCACGCGGAGATGGCCATCGCCGCTGTCCAGGCCGGCAAGCACGTCTACTGCGAGAAGCCGATGGCCCCTACGGCCGCGGACTCGGGGCGCATGCTCGCGGCGGCGGAGGCGGCGGGCGCGATCACCCTCGTGGGCTACAACTACCTCAAGAACCCGGCCCAGGGTTTCGCCCGGCAGCTCATCGAGGAAGGCGAGATCGGCGATGTGGTGCTGTTTCGGGGCACCTTCGACCAGGACTTCATGGCCGATCCCCAGGTCCCCTTCAACTGGCGTCTCGAGCGTGCGGTGGCCGGCTCGGGGGCGCTGGGGGACATGGCGTCCCACACCCTGAGCCTGGCGCAGTGGCTGGTGGGCGACGTGGCCGAGGTTTGCGGCATGGCGGGCACGTTCATCGCCGAGCGCCGGGTCCCGTCCGGGGGCTCGGGGCACACGGTCTCCGCCCAGGCGGATGCGCCCATGCGCGCGGTCGAGAACGACGACGTGGCCCAGTTCCTGCTGCGCTTCGCCTCCGGCGCCATGGGCACGATCGAGGCGAGTCGCATCGGCACCGGGCGCAGGCTCTGGCTCTCCTACGAGATCCAGGGCACCAGGGGGGCGCTGTTCTTCACCCAGGAACGCATGAACGAGCTGCAGCTCTACCGGCTCGACGACCCGTCGGCGGAGCGCGGCTACAAGACCATTTATATCGGCCCCGACCATCCGGGCTACGCGGCCTTCCACCCGATCGCCGGCATCGGCCTCGGCTACAACGACCAGAAGATCATCGAGGCGCGGGAGATCGTCGCCGCGGTCGCCGAGGGCAGGCCGGCGCACCCGGACTTCGGCTTCGGCCACAAGGTCAGCGTCACCCTCGAGGCGGTGGAGAAATCCATCGCCGCGCGCCGGTGGGTCCGGCTGGATGAGGTGACCACCGGGTAACCCCTAGCCGCCATCGTGGGCGGCGGCGATCAGGAACTCCACATTGCCATGGGGACCCTCGACGGGACTGCGGGTGAGACCGAGCACGCGCCACCCAGGGCGGACCTCCAACCAGCCCCGGATGCGACCGCAGACCTCTTCGTGGAGCGCCGGATCGCGCACGACCCCGCCCTTGCCCACGCGGCCCTTGCCGACCTCGAACTGGGGCTTGATGAGCGCCACGAGACGAGCGCGCGGGGCCGCGAGCGCCAGCGGCGCGGGAAGCACGGTCTCGAGCCCGATGAAGCTCGCGTCGCAGACGATGAGGTCCGGGGCCACTGGCACGTGGGCGGCGGTCAGATGGCGCGCGTTGGTGCGCTCGAGGACCACCACCCTCTCGTCGTTGCGCAGCTTCCACGCGAGCTGCCCCCGGCCCACGTCCACGGCGTAGACCCGCGCCGCGCCCCGGCTCAACAGAACGTCGGTGAAGCCGCCGGTCGAGGCTCCGATATCGAGACACACGAGCCCGCGCGGGTCGATGGCGAAGTGATCGAGGGCATGGGCGAGCTTGACACCGCCCCGGGACACCCACGGATGATCGCGGCCGCGGACCTCGAGCGGCGCGTCCAGGGGCACGGTCTCGCCGGGCTTCGCGATGCGGCGCGTCCCCGTATAGACCTGGCCCGCCATGATAAGCGCCTGCGCCTTCGCGCGGCTGTCCACGAGGCCGCGCTCGACGAGCAGCCTGTCGACGCGCCCCCTGGCCGTCCGTGGACTCACCTCGGCGTTCCGCCGACACCCGTGCGCCGGAGGTCTCGGACGTGGAACCGATGCACCAGCGCGCCCCCGACCGCCGCGAGGCCAATGGCGAGCCCGATCCAGATCCCCACGCCGCCGAGGCCGAGGACGAATCCCAGCAGCACGCATGAGGTGAGACCCACGCCCCAGTACCCGATGCCGGCGATGACCATCGGCACCCGCGTGTCGGACATGCCTCTCAGCACTCCCGCGGCTATGGCCTGTGCGCCATCGGCCAGCTGGAACAGGGCGGCCACCATGATGAGGGCCACGGCAAGCCGGACCACCGCGGCGTTCTCGGGCGCCGTGAGGTCGACGAACAGACCCACGATTGGGCGCGGTAGGAACCAGAACACGAGCGCCATCACCGACATGAACGCGGCGCCCAGCGCCATCGCCGTCCAGCCGGCGCGCCTCACCCCCTCCGGGTCCCTGCGTCCGAAGGCCAGCCCGACGCGCACGGTCGCGGCTTGCGAGATTCCAACCGTGACCATGAAGGTCGTGGCCGCGACCTGAATGGCGATCTGGTGGGCGGCCACCTGAGCCGTTCCCAGAAGTCCCATCAGATAGAGCGCCGTGGTGAACAGTCCCACCTCCAGCAGGATCGCGACCCCCACGGGGAGGCCGATCCGGAAGATCTCCCGGAACCGGGACCAGTCGGACCGCCACAGATGACGCAGGATGAGATAGCGCCGGAACGGTCGCCCGAAGACCGCGATGGCCAGCAATGCAAGGCACATGCCTGTATTTACCGCGGTGCTGGCGATCCCCGCGCCGACAATGCCCAGCTCGGGCGCTCCCAGCTTCCCGAAGATCAGCGCGTAATCGAGAAGGGCGTTCAGGACGATCCCCGCAAGCACCGTCCAAAGAATGGGGCGCGGCCGGCCCAAAGCCGAGACGAAGCCCCTGAGTGCGACGAACCAAAGGCTGGGCAGGATGCCCCACATCAGAACATCTACGTAGCTGCCCGCATCCCGGGCCGCCACCCCATCCTGCCCGAACAGCAGCAGGAGCTCTTCCGCGTGCCACAGGACGGCGAGGGACGGCAGACCGATGGTGGTGCCCACCCACAGCCCCTGACGGACGACGCGGCGCACGTCCCGTGGCGCACGTGCCCCGCGCGCCTGCGCCGCCAGCGCGGCCACCGTGGTGAGCACGCCGAGACCGAACAGGAAAACGGTGTAGTAGAGGCCATTTCCCAGCGCCACCCCCGCGAGGGCGCGCTCGCCCAGGCGGCCGACCATAAGGACGTCGGTCGTGCCGATGGCGATCTGGCCGAGCTGGGCCAGGGCCAGGGGCGCGGCGAGGGCGATCGTGGCCCGAAGCTCCTCGAGCCAGGCCCCCGCCGCCGGCGCCGCGGCAGCAACCTCCAGGCGTCGTTCCATCGAACCAGGTCTCCGTCGTGCCGACCGACGTAGTCGACGACCCAAAGCGCGCGCCGGACCCGGCGCCAGTGAGCGCCCGGCTCGAGCCCGTCGGGTTGTGAGGGGCCTCCCCGCAAAAACGCGCGTTGATGCAATCGGCCGCGCTGCCTACACATCCGATGCCACGCGCGACGAGTCAAGGTCCGCTCGCGCTGCGGGCAACATGCGCCGATAGTTCGCGACCGCGAGCGGCGCTACCTATACGCCGGACGCCCGCGAGTCAAATGACCTCAGGCGCGGCGCTCCGCGATAAAACGCGCGGCGGCCCGCAACAAGTCCGCCCGTGGGCCGAAGATATCGAGCGCTTCTACGGCCCGTTCGCACAGGCGATCGGCCTCTGCTCGCGCGCCGGCGATACCGAGAACCGTGACCAGGGTTGCCTTGCCGTGGGTCTCGTCCTTGCCCACCGCCTTTCCGGTCTCGCGGACGT
>JBHICL010000079.1:0-9956 GCA_046759605.1 Alphaproteobacteria bacterium
AGCCCTTGTCCGGCGCGAACGAAGCTGGCGTCGCGCTCTTCCTCGAACTTGCGGAAGAATGCGGTGACCGGGACCTGCAGGGCCTGGGAGAGCGCCCGAAGCGTCGCCAACGAGGGCGATGTCACGCCGTTCTCGATCTTCGACAGCATGCCGGGCGAAAGGCCCGTAAGCCGCGCGAGCTCGACCAGGGTCATGTCGAGCTTCGTACGGAACTCCCTGACTTCGCGGCCGATCGCCGCTTCGAGCTGGTTACCCGCCGCCCCGCTGACCGCATGGGGGTCTTGGAAGTCGAGCCTGCCGGTCTTTCGCACTCGTGGACTCCTCCCGTGCCCCGACGCTACGTTCGGTTTTCATGAGATGCAACAAACTTTCCTTCATGGCACAGGCGCGCTAAGAAGAGGACCTTGGGGGAGACCCCCAAGGTCCACATGGGTTGCAGGCACGACCCCTCCTTAGTCGTCGCCGGAGGCCAGTGCCTTTCGGTAGTTTCCAGCTTCGCCGTACTCCTCGATTTCTCTCGCGTACTCCCTGCTCTCGTTCCGGCCCTGCCAGATGTGCCACAAGATCCACAAGGCCAAGCCGACTAGCCAGAGGAGCACCTCCATAAGTCCAAAAGAGGGATAAATCGGGCCGATCTCGGCGATGTTCCCGCCCCAGGATTCTATGGTAGCCATGTAATGGTCCTCCTCTTTCTCTTACGCCAGCAGCCCAGCGGTGCGGGCCTCTTCCTCTTCGGCGCCCCGAACCTCTTGCGCGATCTTCGCGGCGTCAGCAGCGGAGCCGAAGTCGAGCCCCAAGAGCTCGATCTCGCGCGGGATACGCAGTATGCCGGCCGACTTCAAGATGAGCCCCAGGATGTAAGCCGGAATGAAGCCCAGCACCCAGAACATGATGATGGCGCCGATGAACTGCCCCCACGGGGTGATGGATGCGTAGCCATCGAACGGCGAGGACGGATAGCCCCAAAGCACGAAGCCGGCGATGACCACGCCGAAGAACCCGGCATAGCCGTGGACCGCCACCGCGCCCACCGCATCGTCGACCTTGAACCGGCGTTCGACCCAGTAATGCACCCTGTACATGAACCAGGTGCCGGCGCCGGCGACGAGCAAGGCCTGTATCGGGTGGTAGAGATCGTTGCCGGCCGACGACGCGATGATGCCGGCAAGGCCGCCCGAGTAAGTCCAGAAGCCTTCGCCCTTGGATACCGCGTACCCGACCAGCAGCCCCGCTGACAGCGACATCAGGAAGTTGACGGTAATCGCCGACAGCGTCGTCGGGCCCAGGTAGATGTTCGTCGCCGACAAGAAGAGCCGATCGTCCGCCAGGTCCACATCTATGATGGGCACGTTGCAGGCCGCGTAGAAGCCCCAGAAACCGGTGTAAATCAGGAACAACCCGATCGTCACCAGCCATGGATTGTGGGGTCTCAGATCGCGCGCCGTCCCGTCGGGCCGGAATTTTCCGATCCGTGGGCCGAGCAGCACCAGATATCCGAGCGCCGAACCGCCGGCGATGGCGTGAATGACGCCGGAGGCATAAGCGTCGTGGTAGCCGAGCAGCTTCACCATCCAACCGTCGAAATGCCAGCCCCAGGCCGCGTCGATGATCCAGGTGACAGAGCCAACCAGGACCGCCAGCAGCCAGAACGCGAACGAGCGCACGCGCTCGATCACGGCGCCGGATACGATCGAAGCCGCCGTCCAGGAGAACAGCAGGAACGCGGCCCAAAAGACGCCGTTGAGCCGCGACCACAAGACGTTGTCGGCGGCCAAGGCTCCCGCGGCGTCGGGGTCGAGTCCCGAGATGTCGGCCGGTGGCGTGCCGCCCAGGTGCGGCCCCATGAGCTCGGCCCAGGGAACCGCGTACGGTGCGTCGATCAATCCCTGGCCCTGGAAGATCCACGGCCCGTTGGGCAGGGCGAAGTAGATCCACCAGCCGAAGAAGAAGAAGGTGATCGTCACAAGCGGAATCAGCATGGTGTTCTTGAGCAGCGTGTGCAGGTGGTTCTTGTGACGCGACGCGCTGACCTCATACATGCAGAAACCGATGTGAATCAGGAACATGATTACGACGGTGATCCAGTAGTAGAACTCGGTGAAGATCGCCGTCAGAGCGCCAATGTCAGAATCCATTGCGTTTCCCCCTCATCATGCTTGGTCTCCCTTTCGGTGGGGTCGTCGTTCGGCCACAACCGACCGGGTCCAAGCCCCTGTCAGAAGGTTAAGGTGGGATAGGTTGCTCCCAGGCCCAGGAGCCGAGACGACGCGCCTCGCTGGGCGACAGGACAACGAAGGATGAACCGGTATAGCGTTGCTTCCGGCGCAAGATCCGAAAGGATCCTGCACGGGAAGATCGGCCCCCATCGTTATTTTCCCCCAGTAGAGTATTTTTTATATTATTCGAAAATGTATGGCTGGGAAAGCTTTGCCGCGAACGATGCGGCGAAGAACGCGTTCAGAGCGTCGGACGGCTCTTGGGCAAGAGGCTGTCGGCTTCGCTGGTAATGGCCGAAATCAGGCGGAAATCAAAAGCCGACGCTCTACGCGACCATTTCCTCGCCTGGCAGTGCCGCATTCGATTGTTCGCGGTGCGCCGTGGGGGTGGGAGGCCGAGCGCCGGCATGCGCGCCGGCGTGACGCGTGCGGACGGCGGCGAGATTGCTCCGGCCGTGACCGTTTTGATCGTGCCACGCGAGCCGAGCGAGACCACGGCGCTGTTCCGCCATCAGGTGCGCCGAACCAACGACCCCAGGCTACGCTACGAGCGCGGCCTGGAAATCCTGAAGGCGGCTTATTTCACGCGCCCTGAGACCTTCAGCGATGTGATGACTGCTCTTTTCTCGGCGACCTCCGGGGTCGCGGCGGCGCTGCTCGCGTCGGGGGAGTGTGTGCTCGCGTTCGCGCAGTCCGGCCAGAGCTACCGGATTCCGTGCAGCGTCGGCGCCCTCGATCCCGATGACCCGGCCTTCGCAGCAACGTATTGGCACAACAGCCTCTTCAACCCGAACATCCCCGAGGGCATAACGATCCTCTCCTTTCACCCCGACTGGATGCGGGCGCGCGTGAACCCACCGGTGTAGGTTCCGCGCTCAGAGCTTCTTGTAGGCGGTCTTGAGATCCGTCAGGGGGTGGCGCCCGGACATCTGGAACTTGACCAGCAGCTCCCGGGCCAGCATGTCGCGGTCCTGGGGATCGTCCGGCAGCGCCATGTCCTCGGGAACCGTGACCCAGCCGTTGATGTTGCGGTCGAAAACAGCGGGACGGCCCTCCTCGTAGCCCATGTGCACGTCCTCGAGCCAGTTCAGATCGTCCCAGCCCATGGTCTCGATGTACTTCTCGAGGAAAGGTGTGAGACGCGAGTAGTCGGGCAGCAAATTGACGTCGTACCGGTAACCGATGTGCTGGCCTATGTCCTTCTCGCGGTCGGTATCCAGCCCCGCGTCGGTGATGAACCTGTCGTCGGATTTCGGTTTTCCAGTTCCACCGCTCATAATGCCGGCCTCAGATGTGGTGATAGTCGTCGCAGCCGACGGTATAATCGGTCCCCGCCAGCGGCACGCCCGCCATGGCGGACGCCTCCATGGTCAACGCGGCCAGGTCCTCGGGTTCCAGCGAATGGACGTCGGTCTTGCCGCAGGCGCGGGCCAGCATCTGGCACTCGATCGTCAGCGTGTGGAGGAAGTTGTAGACCCGCTCCGCGGCCGCGTCGGGGTCGAGCCGCCGGCGCAGGACCGGGTCCTGCGTGGCCACGCCCACGGGGCAGCGGCCGGTGTGGCAGTGATAGCAGCATCCCGCCTCCACGCCGATCTCCTTGGGGAAATCCGCCTCGGGAATGTCCTTGTTGCAGTTGAGCGCCACCATTGCCGCGGTGCCGATGGCCACCGCGTCGGCGCCGAGCGCCAGCGCCTTCGCGACATCGCCGCCGTTGCGGATGCCGCCCGCGTAGATCAGCGTGATCTCGCCCGACTTCCCCAGCTCGTCGAGCGCACGCCGCGCCTGTCGAATGCCGGCGATGCCGGGCACGCCCGTCTCCTCCGTGGCGAGATGCGGCCCGGCCCCCGTCGATCCCTCCATCCCGTCGAGATAGATGCTGTCGGGATCGCATTTGATGGCCATGCGCACATCATCGTAGACGCGGGCCGCGCCCAGCTTGAGCTGGATGGGAATCTGCCAGTCGGTAACTTCTCGGATCTCCTGGATCTTGAGCGCCAGGTCGTCCGGGCCCAACCAGTCCGGATGACGCGCAGGCGAGCGCTGATCTATGCCTGCCGGCAGCGAGCGCATCTCGGCCACCTGGTCGGTCACCTTCTGGCCCATGAGATGGCCGCCGAGCCCCACCTTGCACCCCTGACCGATGAAGAACTCGCAGCCGTCCGCCAGCAACAGATGATGCGGATTGAAGCCGTAGCGCGATTGGATGCACTGGTAGAACCACTTCTCCGAATAGCGGCGCTCGTCGGGGATCATGCCGCCTTCGCCGGAGCAGGTCGCGGTGCCGGCCATGGTGGCGCCGCGCGCCAGGGCGACCTTGGCCTCGTAGGAGAGGGCGCCGAAGCTCATGCCGGTGATGTAGATCGGGATGTCCAGCTCGATTGGCTGCTTGGCACGCGGACCGATGACCGTCTTGGTCTCGCATTTCTCGCGATAGCCTTCGATCACGAAGCGGGTGAGGGTGCCCGGCAGGAAGGTGAGGTCGTCCCAGGTGGGGATCTTCTTGAAGATCGCCATACCTCGCATGCGGTAGCGTCCCAGCTCCGCCTTGATGTGGATGTCGTCGATGACCCTGGGCGTGAACAGGAAGTTCTGGCCGAGGATCTCCTTGTTGCGGCCGGAGCCACTGCGTCCGTCTTCTCGGTCGGTCATCCGGTCCGCTCCTTTCGCTCAGAGCACCAGCTTCTTCTCGGTGGGCTCGAGGTTGTCGTAGTTCCACAGCTGCTTGCCGGCGACGACCTTGGTCATGTCGCGCACGCCGTTGGGCGCTTCGAGGCCGTAGGTCCGCAGCTTGCGCTCGAGCCACCGAACGTCGAGATCGGTCATCTCGTCCTCGATGGCGTCGACGCCGAGAGACTCTATCCTGCCGGCGACATAGATGGTCCCGTCGTACATCGAGTCACCCAGATTCTTGCCAGCGTCGCCCAGGACGACGATGCGGCCGCGCTGCATCATGAAGCCCGAGAAGGCGCCGGTGCGACCGCCGACGATGACCGAGCCGCCTTTCATGTCGATTCCGGTACGAGCCCCCACATCGCCCTTGCAGACGAGGTCGCCGCCGCGCAGCGCGGCGCCGAAAGTGGAGCCGGCGTTCTTCTCCACCACCACCGTGCCCGCCATCATGTTCTCGGCGCAGGACCAGCCGACACGGCCCTTGATGCGCACGTTCGGCCCGTCGATCAGACCGACGCCGAAATAACCCAGGCTGCCCTCGAAATAGAGCTGAAGGCGGTTGAGAATACCGACCCCCAGGGAATGTTTCGCACCCGGATTGTGGACCACGATGGTCCCGTGGCCTTCCCGCATGAGCTCGCCGATGCGGCCGTTGATGGCTCGCGAATCCATATCGCCCGCGTCGAGCTCCGCGCGCTTGTTGAAGTCGACCTCGAACGCCCATGGGTAGAGGAAACTCTCTCTCTCCTCGGCGGAGAAGAAGACCTGCTGGCTGCGTCCGGCGAGCTGCTCGGTGTGCATCCCCATCGCGTGGGAATCCTGCTCGCGTTTCATTTCGACCATACGCGCACCTCGCCTTCGTAAGGATCGATGGTTTCGATCTCGTGGGGAATGACGTGGCGGATCGCCACCTCCTCCGAGGCCAGGGCGATGAAATCGTCGCTCTCGTAAAGCACCATGGGCTTCGCCGCCATCACGTCCTTGGCCATGCCCAGGCTGTCGGCGGTGGCGACGAGATAGGTGAACACGCCGTCGAGCTCTTCCACGGACTCGCGCATCGCATCCTCGAGGCCGACGCCGCTGTTCAGCTTTGCGGCCAGATATACGGCGATCAGCTCGGAATCGCAGCTCGACATGAACCGGTGGCCGCGGCGCTCGAGCTCGCGTCGAAAGAGCCAGTAGCTGGTGAGCTGACCGTTGTGGACGACCGCGATGTCGTTGAACGGGTAGGCCCAATAGGGATGAGCGGAGCGGATGTCGACGTCGGACTCGGTCGCCATGCGCGTGTGGCCGATGGCGTGGCTGCCCTGGAAGTCGCCGAGGCCGTACTGCTCCGAGACGTGCCCGGCGTCGCCGAGATCCTTGATGAGCTCGAGCGCCGTGCCGAGGGAAAGGATCTCGGCGCCCTCGACATCCTCGATGGAGTCGGCGAAGCGCTTGAGCTCGCCCTCGAAGGCGATGACATAGCGGAAGGCGTATTCCGTCGCCGGTTCCTCGGCGACGATGCGGCCGCCCATCTCGTCGATGCGGGCATCGACCTGGGCCTTGCGCGCCTTGGTCTCCTCGTGGATGCGGAAGCCGCGCGCCATGTCCTCCTGCTCCGCGACCTTGAAGCGCAGCACGAGATGGCTGTCGCTGGGCGCGCCGTAGAGGGCGAACCCGGAGGAATCCGGTCCGCGGTGCTTGAGCGCCTGGAGCATGGCGGTCATCTCACGCCCGATGGCGCTCTTTTCGCCGCGATGAATCAGTCCGGCAATTCCACACATTCCCAATCACCCCATGGCTACGGCAGGCAGTCCATGTAGGTCTCGAGGTCCCATTCGGTGACCGTTGCCAGGAACTTCTCCCACTCGTCGCGCTTGTAATGCATGAACACGTGGTACATCTCGTCCGGGAGCGCGGACTTGACCACCTCGTCCCGGTCGAACGCGTCGAGGGCCTCGCCGAGGGACATGGGCAGCTTCCTGTACATGCCCGCGGCCTCCTCCATCACGTCGTAGACGTTGCGTTGTTCCGGCGCGCCGGGGTCGAGCTTGCGCTTGATGCCGTCGTCCATGGCCTTCAAGAGGCCCGCCGCCAGCAGGTAGGGGTTGTGGGCCGAGTCGACCGCCTTGTACTCGAACCGCCCGGGGGCTGAATTGCGGACCGCGCAGGTGCGGTTCTGGTAGCCCCAGTTCGCGAATACCGGCGCCCAGAAGCCGAGATCGAGCAGCCTGCGGTACGAGTTGACGGTCTGGCAGCCCAGCACGGTGAGGCCGGGCAGGTGCTCGATCAGCCCGCCCATGGCCGCGAGCCCGGTCTTGCCTGGCTGGCGCGGGTCGTTGGTGTCCGGCATGAACGTGTTTTCGCCGCCCCTGAGGAAGCTGTAGGCGCCCTCCATTCCGGGCAGCGTGTTGTTGCCGAGCGCATCGACCTCGTCCTCGCCGTCCCGCCAGAGCGATATGTTGGTGTGGCAGGCCGATGCGGAGACGTTCATGAACGGCTTGGGCATGAAGCAGGCGATGAGGTCGTTCTCGCGCGCCACCTGGGCGCAGACCTGGCGGTAGGTGGTGAGACGGTCGGCGTTGCGCAGGACGTCGTCGAAGGTGAAGTTCAGCTCCAGTTGGCCGGGCGCGTCCTCGTGGTCGCCCTGGATCATGTCGAGCCCCATGGCGCGCGCGTATTCGATGGCCTTGAGGTACACCGGGCGCAGCGACTCGAACTGGTCGATGTGATAGCAGTAGGGCTTGCTGTACCCGCCGGCCGGCTTGCCGTCCGCGCCCCTTTTCAGCCACATCATCTCCGGCTCGGTGCCGGCGCGCAGGTGCAGCCCGTCGTGCTCCTCCTGGAACGCCTCGTGGATGCGCCGGAGGTTGCCGCGGCAGTCGGCGGTGAGATACGCGCCCGCGTCCTCGGGGTGCTCGCGGCCCCGGAACAGGGTGCAGAACACGCGCCCGACCCGTTTGTCCCATGGCAGTTGGACGAACGTCTCGGGCTCGGGAATGCCCACCAGCTCCCAGGCCTCGGGGCCATAGGCGATGTAGTCTCCGCGGCGGTCGATGAAGAGGTTCGCGGTGGCGCCGTAAACCAGCTGGAACCCGCGCTCGGCGAAATTCTCCCAATGGTCCGCCGGGGCGCCTTTGCCCATGATGCGGCCGGTGACCGAGATGAACTGATAATAGATGTACTCGATGCCCAGCTCGTCGATCTTCTTGCGCGCGTCCTTGACGAGGGCACCGCGGCCTTCCCGGTTCACGAAGGCTTCTATGTCCGTCATCTTCTTCCCCTCCCGTCACTCGTTGCCGTGTCCAGGTTTTCGCACTCGACCGGCCTTTCCGGCGCACCTTACTGCCTCGAGCCGCTATACCAATATGGCACCAATATCAGCCCATTGATCCGTTCAGACTTGACGAGGTATCCGAATATCTGACCATAATTAGAACCAATTGCAAACCAATATCTGACAAAGGCGCAGGAATGGCCAAGTTCGGCGCCGGCGGTTCGGTGCCGGCCCCACGCGATCCCGAGACCGATGGTCTCGTCACCCTACGCACCGTCGTCTCCGATTCCCGGGGCGGGGCCGCCTACATCGCCGCGCAGTTGCGCCAGGCGATCGCCGACGGGCTGTACCGACCCGGCGAGCGCCTCCCGCCCGAGCGCCGGCTCGCCCATGCCTTCGGCGCCTCGCGCACGACGGTTCGCAAGGCGCTGGCGCAGCTTGCCGACAGCGGGCTTCTGACGCGCCGCATCGGCGCCGGCACTTTCGTCAATACCGCCGCCGCGGCAGGCGAGGCGGATATCGCGGACATGACGAGCCCCCTCGAGCTCATCGAGGTGCGGCTCGCGGTGGAACCGCGCATGACGCGGCTCGCCGTCCTCAATGCCACGCCCCGCGACCTCGACCGCTTGAGCGAGGCGCTGGGACGCCTCGAAGCCTCGGGCTCGGATGCGGATCACTTCAGCGCCTGGGACCAGGAGTTTCACCTGCGGCTCGCCCAGAGCACGCGCAATCCGCTGCTGGTGGGCATTTACCGCCAGATCAACGACGTGCGTGGCCACGCGCAGTGGCACGCCATGCAGGGCAAGATCCTGAGCGGGGAGCGCATCGCCGAGTACAACCGGCAGCACCGCGCCCTCTACGAAGCTTTGCGGCGCCGTGACGCCGACGAGGCCATGGGCATCATGACCGCCCACCTCGGCATGGCCCAGAGCGACCTGATGGGAGCCGAAAGCCGGTGAACGCGGGTCTCCCTCCGCGCGCCCCATGAACCCCGCCCTTTGGGGCACGCTGACCGCCTTCGGCTGGGGCACGGCCGACTTCGCGGCGCGGTTCAGCGGCCGCGCTCTCGGTCATGCCAACGCGCTTCTGGGCATGCTGCTCGTCGGCTCCGTCGTGCTGACCGCATGGGTGGGGCTGACCGGACCCCGGCTCGTATGGGACCCCGCTGCGGCATGGCTGCTCCTCGTCACCGGCGTCGGCGTCATGGCGGCGACGCTGCTGCTCTACCAGGGTCTGGCCCGGGGACCGGTCACGATCGTGGCGCCGATCGTCGGCAGCTACCCGGCGCTGGTGGTCGCCATAGCGGTGTTGCTCGGGGCCCGGCCCTCGGGCGTTCAGTGGACGGCGATGGCCGCAGTGATGGCCGGCGTCGTCATCGTCGCCCGCGCTGCGGGCGGGTTCGAGGCGCGCGGCGCCTTCGAGCGCGTCCATCTGCGCAAGACGGTCGGCATCGCGCTCGTCTCCTCCTGTGCGTTCGCGTTGGCGATCTCGGCGGGTCAGGCGGCGACGCCGGTCTTCGGCGAGCTGCAGACGCTCTGGGTCACACGGCTCGTCTCCCTCGCGGCTCTCGTTCCGATCTTTCTGCTGCCCGGCCAGCAGGTGCGGCTCACGCTCGCGTGGTGGCCGGTTCTGGCGGCACAGGGTCTGCTCGACAGCGGCGCCTATCTGGCTCTGTTCTCGGGCAGCCTGGGCGCGGGCGCCGAGATGGCGGCGGTGACGGCCTCGGCTTTTGGCGCGGTCACGGTGCTGCTCGCCCGCATTTTCCTTCGCGAGGCGATGAGCAGGCCCCAGTGGGGCGGGATCGTCCTGAT
>JBHICL010000080.1:0-9954 GCA_046759605.1 Alphaproteobacteria bacterium
CCCTCCCGGACCTGCATGCCGACGAACGGCACCGCCACATCCCCGAACTCGTCGAACACGATCGGGCCCGTGGCACCGACGTAGCGGATCTTCTTGCCTTCCTCGAGGTGCTGGATCGCCTTCTTGAACTCATCGACCCCGGCGTATATCGGCTCGCCCTCGGTACCGGTGATGTTGCGCACATGCTCGGCCAGCGTCGGGCCGTCGGCGGGACCGCCGGCCGCAACCATCGCCAGGGAAATGAGGGCGCCCGCGTCGTAGCCGGAAGTGCGACCCGGGCCTTTCGGAGACAGGTTCCAGCGCGCCTCGTAGTCGGCTTCCATCTGCGTGATGGAAGGCGTATCCGGCGTGCCGGGGCTGATGAACCAGGCGTCCGTGAAGAACTCGTGGCCGACGGTGTCGACGAAGGCCGAATCGTTCATACCCTGTGGGAAGATATACTTCTGCGGTCCCTCGAGCCTGATCCAATCGCGGAAGATCTTGCTCCCGTCCTGAGGCGTGCTCAGGAGGTAGAGGCTGTCGGGTCCGCCGTCCAGCGCCTTGTTCACCTCGGCGCGATAAGATGGCTGGTCCGGGTTATAGGGGACGATGTTGCCGACTCCGCCACCGAGAGCCTCGAACGAGCGTATGAACTCCTTGACGTTGTTGTTGCCCCACTCGTTGTTGAGGTTGATGATCGCCACCTTCTTCAGACCCACGTCCCAGGCCATCTTCGCCGTCGCCACGGCCTGCAGGGAGTCAGCCGGCAGGGTGCGGAAGAATAGGCCCTTGGTCTCTCCCCTTCGACCCATCTCGGTGAACGTCGGCGACGTGGACGCCGTGGCGATGAGCAGGACGTCCTTCTCCACGGTCACCGAGGTGAGCAGCGGCGCCGTGATACCGGACGAGATCGGCCCGACGATCGCCGTCACGCCGTCGATGTCGATGAGCTTTCGGGCGGCATCGACCGCGACGGAGGCCTGGGTCTGCGAGTCGCGAACGTCGTAGACCAGCTTGCACCCCTGGACCCCACCGGCCTCGGTCACCTGCTCCACGGCCAGCTCGGCCGCCTTCGAGATCGGCACCCCGAACGCGCCATACGATCCCGTGAGCGAGATCACCGCGCCGATCGTGTACTCGCAGTCCTGTGCCCGTGCGGACGGTGCCTGGATCGTCGACAACGCGGCGAGGACGCCCATAGCGGCGAACGGCACGAGCAAGCTTCTTGGTTTCATAACGCGGCCTCCCTTCCATAATTCCTTGACATGTAACGTTGTTCAAAACTTTGCCCAATACCAGCATAATGACCGCCCGCTGAAAAGCCGTCGCCGCAACGACCGAAGCCCATGATCCAAGTTATTGATCTCGTGAAGGATTTTGGTGGCCTGCATGCGGTGGACGGTGTCTCTTTCGAGGTCGAGGACGGCACCATTACCGGATTGATCGGTCCAAACGGCGCCGGCAAGACCACCACATTCAACATGATCGCGGGCTCGTTGAGCCCGACCTCGGGGCGGGTCCTGTTCGGGGACCAGCGGATCGACGGCAGGCCGACCTACGAGGTCTTTCGCCGTGGCCTCGTGCGCACCTTTCAGATTCCCAGGCCATTCGCCGAGTTGACGGTGCTCGAGAACCTGATGATGGTGCCCAAGGGTCAGCTCGGCGAGAAGTTCTGGAATACCTGGCTTCGGCCCGCGGGCGTGCGCGCGCAGGAACGCGAGCTCCGCGATCGTGCGCGGGAGATCCTGGCATTTCTTCAGCTCGAGCATCTTGCCGCGGAGGCGGCGAAAAATCTCTCCGGAGGGCAGCTCAAGCTGCTGGAGCTCGGACGGGCGCTCATGTCGGAGCCGACGACCATTCTCCTGGACGAGCCGGGAGCCGGCATCAACCCGACTCTGCTCGCTCAGATCGTGGACCGGATCGCCGAGCTCAACCAACGAGGCATTACCTTTCTGATCATAGAGCACAACATGGACCTGGTGATGAACCTGTGCCATCCGATCCTCGTCATGGCCAACGGCAAGCTGCTGATGCAGGGCGACGCCGACAGCGTGAGACTTGACGCGCGCGTGCTCGAGGCTTTCCTCGGCGGCGTGCCCGAATGAGCGAGACGGACGGCGAGGGCGCGAACGGCGTCGTCCTGGAAGTACAGGACGTCGTCGCCAGCTACGCGAAGCGGCTGCCAATCCTCCGCGGCGTGTCGATCAGGGTGCGCGCGGGCGAGATCGTTGCCGTCCTCGGCCCCAACGGCGCCGGGAAGTCGACGCTCATCAAAGCGATCGTCGGCATCGTCGGGGTCACGTCCGGCCGGGTCCTGTTCATGGGGCGGGACGTCACGGGTCTCGAGACGCACCGCATGGTGCGCGAGGGCCTCGCCTACGTGCCGCAAACCGAGAACGTGTTCGCCAAGCTTTCGGTGGAAGAGAACCTGGAGCTGGGCGCGTTCGTCAATCGGGAGCGCTACGGCGAGCTGCGCGATCAAGTCTTCGAGCTGTTTCCGGACCTGGCCCGGCTGCGCAGGCTCTCGGCGGGCAAACTCTCCGGCGGTCAGCGGCAGATGGTTGCCGTGGGCCGCGCGCTGATGGCCGAGCCGAGGCTCCTGATGCTTGACGAGCCCTCCGCCGGGCTGTCGCCGAAGCTCGCGGAAGTGGTTTTCGCGCAACTGAGAAAGGTGCGGGAGGCCGGCGTCACCATCCTGATGGTGGAGCAGAACGCGAGGGCCGCGCTCAAGATCTCCGACCGCGGCTACGTCATGGCCGACGGCCAGGAACGCATCCAGGGGGACGCGGCGTCGCTGCTCGACGACACGACCGTCGGGGAGATCTATCTCGGCACAAGATCGAGGCTGGCGCCGTGATCCAGTTCGTGGCCGACGGCATCATCAACGCCTCGCTCATCGCCCTCGGCGCGCTCGGGCTCAGCATGACCTACAACATCCTGCGCTTCGCCAACTTCGCCCATGGCGAGATCATCGCCACGGGCGCTTACTTCTCGCTCGTGGTCGTCGTGCTCATCGGCGCCGGCGCCGGCGCGTTGGGCCCGCTCGCCTTCGGCTGGCCGGTGCTGTTCGGCCTCGTGGTCTCGCTGCTCTGCACCAGCATCGTCGTGCTCGTGGTGGACTGGCTGGTCTTCCGGCAACTCCGCGGCAAGCAGGCCTCGCGGATCGCGCTGATCATGGCGGCGTTCGGCCTCTCGCTCATGGGCCGGAACATCATCACACTGATCGCCGGCGGCGATCCGGTCTATTTCAGCTTCTACATTCAGCGCGCGGTCGAGGTGGTGCCGGGCGTCAAGGCGACGCCCGACGAGATCGTGGTCGTCTGCGTGACGGCCGTCTGCCTGCTGGCGCTTTACCTGTTCCTCACCCGCACGACCCTTGGCAAGTCGATGCGCGCCACGGCCGAGAACCCCACGCTCGCGCAGATCAACGGCATCGATACGCGAGCCGTCATTCGCTGGACCTGGATCATCGGCGCCTGCCTCGCCAGCGTCGCCGGCACGTTTCAGGGGCAAACGATCCAGCTGCGGCCGGAAATGGGTTTCGACTTTCTGCTGCCCATGTTCGCCGCCCTCATCCTCGGCGGCGTCGGCAATCTCTACGGGACAGTCATCGGCGCGCTCATCATCGGCATCGGCGAGGCGTTCGCCGTCGCCTTCGGCGCCTCGGATTACCGGCTGTCGATCTCGTTTCTCATCATGATCGTGATCCTGCTCGTGCGTCCGCACGGCCTTCTGGGGGAGAGGGCCTGATGGACATCTTCTCTTTTCTCTCGATCTTAATTTTCTTCCTAATCTTCGCGTCGTTCTACTCGCTGACATGCCTGGGCCTGAACATGCAGTGGGGCTTCACGGGACTCTTCAACGTAGGCGTGGCCGGCTTCTTTGCGATCGGCGCATATACCTCGGCGATTCTGACGGGACCCTTCTACCCGGATACGATTCTCGGCGGCTTCGGGCTGCCGGTGCCGGTGGGCTATCTGGGGGCGCTCCTGACATCGGGGCTGGCCGGGCTTTTCATCGGCTTCCTCACGCTGCGCCTGCGCGAGGACTATCTGGCCATCACCACCTTCGGCATAGCGGTATCGATCCAGCTCGTCGCCTTGAACTTCAAGTCGCTCACCCGCGGCGCCGACGGCCTGTACTCGCTGCCCAAGCCCCTTTCGAAGCTCTCGGTTTCCAATACCGTCGACAACGCCCTCTACCTGGGCATCTGCATCGCCGTGATCGCCATCGTCTACTGGGCCTTCGAGCGCATGGTGCGCTCACCCTGGGGGCGGGTCCTGCGCTCGATTCGCGAGGACGAAACCGCCGCGGAGGCCCTGGGCAAGAACGCCTTCAGCTACCGGCTGCAGGCCTTCGGCCTGGGCTCCGCGGTCATGGGGTTGGCAGGGGGGCTGTACGCCAACTTCGTGGGATTCATCGGGCCCTTCGATTTCCTTCCGATCTTCACGCTCCAGGTCTACGTCATGCTGATCGTCGGCGGCTCCGGCAACAATCTCGGCGCCATCCTGGGCGGCGTCGTCGTCTGGGGGCTATGGACGTTGAGCGGCGACATCATCGCCGTGCTGCTGCCGCCCGGGCTGCAAAGCCAGGCGGGCGCCGTGCGCATCGTCATGATCGGTCTGGCCCTGGTGCTCATGCTGCTCTATCGCCCGGCGGGAATCCTGCCGGAGCGGCGCATCGTCTCACACGAGGCGCGGCTCGAGCCGGCGGAATAATGCCCGCGCCATTGGGGAGGGCTGGCTGAGCGCGCCTGCGTGTTGACGTCTCCGTCGGCGCGGTTGTGTACAGAGGCTTTGTGCGAGCGGCGGATAGAGTACAGAATGAGCGCCTCAAGTTAGGGAGGACAATAAATGCCAAAACATCCGCTTCACGGCTCCATCGGCCGACTGGTCCTCGCGGGGGTCCTTGCGGCCGGAGCCGCCGGGCTCGGCCCGGCCTCGGCGCAGACGGTGAAAATCGGTTCGCTGTCGGCGGTCACGGGTCCGATTGCAACTCTGGTGCCGCCGATCATCGACGCCGAGCAACTTGCGGTGACAGAGATCAACGAGGCCGGCGGCATCCTCGGCGGGCGCGAGCTGGAGCTGGTCGTGGGCGACACCCAATGCGCCCCGCAGGCCGCCGTGGACGCGGCCACCAAGGTCATCAACATAGATCAGGTCGCCGCGATCGTCGGCGCTCTTTGCTCCGGCGCAACCATCGCCGCGGCCAGCAGCGTGGGCGTCCCGTCCGGCGTGCTGATGGTCTCGCCGACGGCGACGTCACCGGAAATCACGGCTCTCGAGGACAAAGATTTCCTCTTCCGCGTCGTTCCGTCGGATGCCTATCAGGGCATCGTCCTCGCCAACCTTGTCCTGAGCAAGGGTATCGACGCCGTGGCGCTCACCTACGCCAACAACGACTACGGCGTCGGCCTCGCCGACGCGTTCCGCGAGGCCTACACCTCGGGCGGCGGCACGATCACCGGCGACCAGGTGCATGAAGAGAACAAGGCCTCCTATCGCTCCGAGCTGGCCACCTTGGCTGCCGGCGATCCGCAAGCACTGGTGGTGCTGGCCTATGCCGGCGGCAGCGGCCTCACGATCATGAAGCAAAGCCTCGAGAACGGCTTTTTCGAGAGCTTCGTCGGCGCCGACGGCATGCGGGACGACGTGCTGATCGAGCAGCTCGGCGCCGATGCGCTCAAGGACAACTTCATCCTCACCCAGCCGACGGCGGTGCCGAACCCCGCGAAGGGCGTCTTCGACGAGACCTTCGCGGCGGCCGGCGGCGATCCCGAGTCCATCTTCGTGCGCCAGTCCTATGACGCGACGATGCTCGTGGCCCTGGCGATCCAGAAGGCGGGCAGCACCGATCGCACGGCGATTCGCGATGCCCTGCGCGACGTGGCCAACCCACCCGGCGAGGTCGTCGGGCCCGGCGAGTGGGCCAAGGCGGTCGAGCTGCTGGCCGCCGGCCAGGACATCAACTACGAGGGCGCGGGCGGCCCGGCCGACTTCGACGACGCCGGCGACGTCTCCGGTGTGATCGGCGAGTACGTGATCGCGGGCAACACGTTCGTCGAGGCGGGGATCATCGGGCTCGACTGAGCCAAAGCCTACGAGCCTTGTAAGGAACCCTCCTCCCGTGACGAGCGGGAGGAGGGTTTCTCGACCGGCTACTCGGCGAGCTCCGGCCTCTGTTGCCGTTCCGGTCGCGATCGCGCCTCCATGGTCCAGGCTTTCTCCGGCAGCAGGCCGCGAGAGAACCGCTGCAGGACGACCTGCAGCAACAGCCCGATCAGGAAAACGCGGATGAAGGAAGCGCGTACCGCCCAATCGGGCGGCAACGGCGAGGTCAGCAGCTCGGTCGCGGACCAGATCGTCCAGATGAGGATAGCCCCCAGAATCGCGCCCTTGTTGTTGCCGCTGCCGCCGGCGATCAGCATCACCCAGGCGAGGAACGTCGTGAGCAACGGCTCCGTCGCCTCGGGCCCGATGAACTTGAAGGAGTGCGCCGTGAGCGCCCCACCGAGTCCCATGAACATCGAGCCGAAGACGAAGGCCTCGACACGGAAACGAACCACGTCCTTGCCCGTGGCGGCCGCCGCATCCTCGTTGTCGCGGATCGCCCGCATAACGCGACCCCAGGGTGCATCCTGACTGCGTTGGATCAGGAAATACGCGACGAGCACGATGGACACGACGATGACCATGAAGCCGAGCTGCGCCCAGGGTTGGGAATACGCCTCGAACGGCCGGGGGATGTTCGATATCCCGCGGGGCCCGTTGGTCGCCCAGATCTCGTTCTTGAGGATCAGGCGAAAGATCTCGGCAATGCCGATCGTCGCGATGGCCAGGTAGTCGGCCCGGAGGCGCAGGCAAAGGCGGCCGATGAGATAGGCGACGATGCCGGAGAGGATCATAGCCGCCGCCAGCCCCACCGGAACCGGCAGGCCGAAGCCGCCGAGATACTTGGGACTGGGCGCGGTCGTCAAAATCGCGGTTGTGTAGGCGCCGATGGCGAAAAAGCCGGCGATCCCCGCATTGAACAGGCCCGTGAAGCCCCATTGCACGTTGAGGCCGAGGGTAATCACCGAGTAGATGCCGCCCATGGTGACGAGCGCGATTGCGTACATGAACAGCCCGAACGCGAGCTCGCTCATCAGAACACCCTTCCTCTGAACAGCCCGTGCGGTCGCCACAGCAGCATCACGACCATGATCGCGAACGCGACCCCGGTCTTGTATCCGGGCGAAAGAAGCGGCGCGGCGGAGATCCACGGAAAGGTCGACAGCTCCTCCGCCAGACCGATCACCATGCCGCCGGCCATCGCCCCATAGGGCCTGCCGATGCCTCCCAGGATCGCCGCGGCGAACATGGGCAGCAGCAGGTTCCAACCCATGGTGGTGGTGAGCTGGGTATCCAGGCCGAGGAACACGCCGGCCGCGGCGGCCAGCCCGGCGCCGAGAATCCAGGCCCAGACCACCATGTGCTCGGTGTTGATGCCGCTCACCTTGGCAAGATCCGGGTCGTCGCTCATGGCCCGCATGGCCTTTCCGGGCCTTGTCCGCGAAAGGAACCAGTGCACGGCCAGCATCAGGCCGACGGCCGCGCCGACGATGTAGATATGACGCTCGGCGATGCGGAGCGTGTCGAACAGGATCAGGGGCTTGCGGATGCCGCCGCTGGTGTAGGACTGGATCTCCACGCCCCAGAAGAACTGGATCGCCGAGCGCACCATGAGCGCGATTCCGAACGATGCGATGACGACGACGATGGTCGGGCTGGCGCGAAGCGGTCTGTAGAAGAACCTGTCGACCCCCACGGCGACCACGGCGGTGACGGCCATCGCGAGGGGCAGCACGAGCATCACCGGCCAGCCCAGGACCAGCACGCCGCTGAGCGCGAAATAGGCGCCCAGGGTCATCACGTCGCCGTGGGCGAAATGGGCGAAGCGCAGGATCCCGAACAGCATCGAGATCCCGATGGCGCCGAGGGCATAGACAGACCCGAGGACGATCCCCGGAATCAGATAGAAGTTGATGAAGTCGAACACGCGGCGGGCCTCACCTCATGCTCGTGGGCGCGCCCTGCGGAGAGTTTTCCTTCACGTTGTACGCATTCCCTTACGGCGAAAAGTGCTCGAGCGCGCCGATGACGGCATCGTTCTCGTCTGCGAGACCGATACCGATCCTGAGACAGTCGGTCAATGCATCCTCGCGCGGGACGCCAACCACAATGCCATGGCGCAACAGATGCGCGTGCGCCGCGGCGGCGTGGGCGTCACCGCCGGGAAATCGCGCCAGGACGAAGTTGGCGGCGGACGGCGCGACATCGATGCCGAGAGCGGTAAGCGCCTCGCGGACCCGCGCGCGCTCGGCGCCTGTCCTTGCGACCACCTCCGCCACGTGGTCTGTGTCGCGGAGCGCGGCCACCGCCGCGCTCTGGGCGATCGCGTTGACGTTGCCGACGCCGCGCACGCGGTTCATGGCGCCGATCGTCTCCGGCGGCCCGTAGCCCCAGCCGACCCGAAGCCCGGCGAGCCCGAACGCCTTCGAAAAGGTGCGCAGGACCAGCACGTTGCCGGCATCACGGGCGATGCCGAAGCCGACGTCTCCGGCCTCGTCGTCCATGTATTCGGCATAGGCCGCGTCGATCACCAGGACAACCCGCGGCGGCAGTGCGGCATGAAGGCGCCGCAGCTCGGAAGCCGTGACGTATGTGCCAGTGGGGTTGTTCGGGTTTGCGACATAGAGGATTCGGGTGCGGTCCGTGACCCCGGCCAACAGAGCGTCTACGTCGATGGTGAGGTCCCGCTCCGGCGCCTTGACGGCGGTGGCGCCCACGCGCATGGCCACGACCTCGAACTGAAAAAAGGCATGGTGGCCGAACAGGACCTCGTCCCCGGGCCGCGCGTAGACCCGGCCCACGACGTCGAGCAGCTCCTCCGAGCCGTTGCCGCAGATCAGCCGCTCCGCCTCCAGGCCGTGCGCTCCCGCGATGGCCTCCCGCAACTCGGTGCTCGCGGGGTCGGGGTAGCGTTCGAGCCAGGCGGCGCGCTCGCGGGCGGCTTCCACGGCGAGGGGGCTCGGTCCGTAGCTCGATTCGTTGAGGGACAGATCGATCAGGCGTCCTCCGCCGGGGGGCGGCGCGGCTTTGCTTACGCGCGCGGGCGCGGGCCGAATGTAGGGTTGCGGCTTGTCGGTCATGCCGGTGCTGGTGCTTCGTCGTGGACGGGCGAGCGCAATCCGGCCTCTTCCATGAGCGGCAGGACGCGGTCGAGGAAGAAAGGCAGCTCGTCCTTGAAATTGACGAACGAAACGGTGGTGCCGGCGAAGCCGATCTCGTGCATGCGGATCATTTCCTCGACGATCCTCTCCGGGGTGCCGATCAGGGGATAGGTCCCCACGCCGCCGGCGAAGCGCTTCCGGTATTGATCGAAAACGTGCGGGTCGTGGGAGTGGGCGAACTCCTTCTTGAGGCTCATATGCAGGTCCACGGCGCCGTGGTCGGCGTCGGTCACGGCATAGAGCTCGTAGTAGTCCTCCGCCTCCTTCTCCGTCTCGCGGCAGACCACGTGCGTGGTGGTGAACACGCCCAGCGCACGTCCCACCTCACGCGCCCGCGCGCGGATGTCCTCGATGTGCCTGGCGCCGCTCTCGATCTCGGCGAAGGTCGTGAACAGAAAGTCGCTGGTCCGCGCCGCGAAGTCGCGACCGGCCGGCGAGAAGGCCGCGGACATGGTGACCGGGCGCGGCTGCTGCACCGTCGATGGCGCCCCCACAACGTTCTTGAGACGGAAGTATTTGCCTTCGTAGTCGAAGGGCTCGCCGCCCCCGAGGATGCCCATCAGGACCTCGTACCACTCGAGCCCCTGGGCGTAGCGGTCGTCCGCCTGACCGACCCCGAACATGTCGAACTCCGGCTGGTTCCAGCCGCAGACGATATTGAGCCCGGCGCGCCCGTGGCTCACGTGGTCGATGGTGGCGAGCGC